>NZ_PKHE01000007.1:0-81363 GCF_002847645.1 Falseniella ignava | reverse complement strand
TAAATACTGTACTAAAATTATCCAATGAACTAAGACATATAAAATACAATTTTACAATCGAGTTTACACAATTTTTTTGACACTACCAATTAAATTTTTTATATTATAATTACTATGTGTTATAATTACCTTGAATTTTATAATGTTTTATTAACATCTATGAGTAAATATCATTTTTGAATTAAATTTAAAGGGTGAATTATGAATTGGTTTTAGAATATTGGAGCTCTTATAAGTTTGGTGAGTGTATGGTTGGATTAAACTATGTTACTGAAACAGGATTGTTAGATCCTGAATATGCACAAATTATTAAAGAACGTTTCAGAAAATGTGGTGAGGTCAATCAGTATCAGCTTGAGTCGAAAAATTATAATATAAAAATGGTTATGGATTCTGAATTGTATCGATTTGCTAGAATAGGGAGTTTGTCGAGTGAATTTATTTGGTTACTAATTGAACCTGATATCAAAATGAAGAATGCAATAAAAGAGGCAATTTTATTAGAAGTTAGATTATTCGAAAAACAAAAACGTTTAGAATATGAAAACAATTAGATTTTAGATTAGTTAATTATCTATAGTATTTATGTATCATGTATGTTTAAATTCATACATGATTTTTTTATATTTATTTATAATTTATAGCAGTCCAGATATTTTTTCTAAAATGATTGCAAAAAAACGTAAAACAGTTTATGATAATAAAGACAAATGTCCCTATAAAGATTTTTGTTAGAGGAGGTGCCGTTTGGAACAACTGAATATCAATGAGCAGCGTGTCTTAGAGTTGGTGCGACAAGATCCATATTTAACCCAAGCAGAAATTGGAGAGACATTGAATTTAAACCGTTCAACTGTTGCGACGATTATCCAGTCGCTAACGCGCAAAGGTCGAATTCAAGGTCGTGCCTATGTGGTGAAAGATGCGATGAATGTGTATTGTATCGGTGGAATGAATATTGATCGAAATTATCGTTTGCTAGAACCGATGTTGCCACAAACAAGTAACCCGGTTACTTCAAGTGTCAGTGTTGGTGGTGTTGGACGAAATGTGGCTGAAAATTTAGGTCGCTTAGGTATGGATATTACCCTTTTGTCCGTCGCAGGAAATGATCAAGATTATCAATTTATTAAACAGCAAAGTGAGCCTTATATTAACTTAAATAAAGTGAAGCTTTATAGTGACCAGTCAACGAGTGCTTATTCAGCGATTTTAGATACAGAAGGCGAGATGCGTTATGCCTTAGCGGATATGTCGATTGCTGATCAAATGAATCGAGAATGGATTAACGAATATTTATCAATCCTCTCAAATGCTAGTTATATTATTGTTGATTTAAATGTACAAAAGGAAGTTATTGAAGAACTATTGAATCTGTCGAAGCAATCTGGCGCGAAATTAATTATTGTCCCAGTAAGTGGTCCCAAAATGAGTCACTTACCGCAACGTTTAGACGGTTTGGATTGGTTAATTGTTAACCAAGATGAATCTGAAGTATATTTCAATCTCGAAGCGGGACAAGAATCAACAGAGCAATTAGCTCACAGGTGGCTAGATTGTGGTGTTCAACATGTTGTTATAACAAGTGGCAAGCGACCGACAGTGTATACGAATCAACAGGAAGAATATTTAGCTATTCAACCTCCACTTCAACCGAATGTCGTAGATGTTACAGGTGCAGGAGATTCCAATGCAGCCGGTATTATCTATGGATGTATTCACGGCCTATCAGCTCAAGAATCGATTGAGCTTGGAATGACCAATGCTTACCATACAGTAGCAACGCATCAGACCGTACGGTCGGATCTATCAGCTACCCAATTAAAAGAAGAACGTGAATTATTATTTGAAACAAAGAAAGGAAACTAATCAATGAACTCATTAATTAAATTTAGCCAAGAAGTTGAACAAGCAATCAATGATCGTAAGCCGATTGTAGCTTTAGAATCTACGATTATTTCTCACGGTATGCCATATCCACAAAACGTCGAAATGGCGCGTACTGTAGAACAAATTATTCGTGATCATGGTGCAGTTCCAGCAACTATTGCGATCATGAATGGCGAGTTAAAAGTAGGACTTGAAGCTGAAGATTTAGAATTACTCGCGACAGCAGAGAATGTTTCGAAGGTATCACGTCGTGATTTATCAGAAGTCATCGCAAGCAAAGGACTCGGAGCGACAACCGTCGCAACAACGATGATTATTGCCCATATGGCAGGTATTAAGGTCTTTGTGACCGGAGGAATTGGTGGCGTACACCGTGGTTATGAAGAGCATATGGATGTTTCAGCAGATCTGGTTGAATTAGGCCAAACACCTGTCACAGTCGTTTGTGCTGGGGCTAAAGCGATTTTAGACTTGCCTCGTACGTTAGAATATCTTGAAACACAAGGTGTTCCAGTGATGGGCTATCAGACAGACTATCTACCAGCATTCTTCTCAAGCACTTCAGATTATAAATTAAATTCGCGTGTGGATTCAGCTTTAGAAGTAGCGCAACGAATGGTTGCAGCAGATATGATGGAATTAAAAGGAGCTCATTTAGTAGCCAACCCAATTCCAAAAGAACACGAAATTCCTCAATCAGAAATTGATGGGATTATTGCTCAAGCTTTAGCAGAAGAACGTGAAGCTGGCGTAAAAGGTAAAGATTCAACGCCATTCTTGCTAGCTAAAATTGTTGAGTTAACCGAAGGACGTAGTTTAGCAGCGAATATCGAATTGGTATACAATAATGCCCGTTTAGGTGCAGAGATTGCTGCTGAATATCATCAAATTAAAAATGCACAAGAAGCTATGAAAAATATTAGTTTTGTATAGAAATCAATAAAGGAAGGTCGCTCGGACCTTCCTCTTTTAATTTAAAATATAGTGATCACGATACCACAAATTGACATAGAGTGATAAATCTTCTAGTAAGTGATCTGCACCAGGTACGTTGGTTGTAAAAGCGGTCAATATATATTGTGGCTGATCATTTTCATAGTAGATTGCAACATCGTTGATTTCACCATCTACCCGTCCGTACTTATTCGCTAAGACATCGGTATGAATAAATGACGTAAAGAGTTGTGGCGGATCTGTCTCGCGCATTAATTGAACTAAATAGTCATACTCTGGCTGTGTGGCAACAATATACAGTAATTGGAAATAGAGATAAGCAGAACCATAATTATCCATATAGAAATACTCAGGAATATTGTAATTACCCGTTTTTTGTAAAATATAATTTGCAACACCACCGAAGTTATTCGGATAGTTAAAGACTAAAGTATACCAGGCCGTATTATCGGAATGACGGATGGCTTCTGCCATCAGATCAGCAATTGAATAGCTTGCTTGAGCAGGTGAGTTAGCAATATTGCCACCCCCTTCATAGTTAAAGTAATCATTATAGAGCAGTTCTGTCTCGTAATCGTACTGTCCTTGATTGATTAAATCAATAAAGGCCATAACGACTGGAATTTTCGCCGTACTGGCAGCGACAATAAAGTTATTATCATTGTACCCGTAATAATGATCATCTTTTAAGTTATAGAACGAAATACCGACTTGGTTGAAATCAACTTGGTAATCCGTCACTAACTGTTCGATTAACTCATCAACCGTGTCATATTCCGAAACATCAAATTGGTCTTTACCGTATTCTTGGATGAGATCCGTACGATAAATGTTTGGATCGAATCGAACGGCAACGGAATCGGATGAAACCGTCGTGGATTCCTCGGACGTTTCAACAGATTGACGTTGTTGATTTGAGTCACTTGTGTCAATCGACTCAGTCGTTGTAATTTCAACGGTTTCCGTAATGACGGCAGTCGGATGATTACCTGGCTGATTATTTCGATTGATATAAATAATATAGAGTAGTAAGGCGAATATAAAAGCGACGCCTAAGCCGATTAAATTTTTCTTATTTTTTGGATTCAAGAGTAGTTGTCATTCCCTTCTGGTAAATTGTCGCAATATACATCAGTAATTATAGAGTTTATTCTTACGAATGCAAGTTTTATTACCTCGCTTTAATTGATTTTTAGCGATGAATTCGATATAATTCAGATTAATTTGATAGATAGCAGTCAAAGTGCTAGCGTTTCTTCTAAAGGTTGGATGGGTATAGGAGGAGTGTCGGCATTTTTTTGTTGAATGAGATAATATTGAATGACAAAGTAAGGAGGAACTTAAATGTATCAAAATGATACCATTGCAGCGATTGCGACGGCTTTAGGCGAAAGTGCCATTGGAATTGTTCGATTAAGCGGTAGTGAGTCGGTCGAAATTGCGAACCGCATCTTTAAAGGGACGAATTTAATCGAAGTATCGAGTCATACCATTCATTACGGTCATATTATCAATCCTAAGACCGAACAAGTGATTGATGAGGTGATGGTATCCGTGATGCGTGCACCGAGATCCTATACTACGGAAGACAGTGTCGAAATCAACTGTCACGGAGGGGTGGTTGCCATTCAACGCGTGTTAGAGATGGTCTTAGCTAACGGGGCGCGCATCGCACAGCCAGGAGAGTTTACCCAACGCGCCTTCTTAAATGGACGTATTGACTTATCTCAAGCGGAAGCGGTAATGGATTTAATCCAGTCCCGAACGAGCAAAGCAATGGATGCCTCAATAAGCCAATTGAATGGGAGTTTAAGACGAAAAATTCAGCAGTTACGTCACGAAATGTTACAAACTTTGGCTCAAGTAGAAGTGACGATTGATTATCCAGAGTATGATGACGTCGAAGAGTTATCACTTCAGGAAATGAACCAGACCGCATTAAGTGTCAAGCAACAAATCGAGCAAATATTGCAACAGTCGCAACAAGGACGCATTTTCCGCGAAGGGATTCAAACGGCAATTATCGGTCGGCCTAACGTCGGTAAGTCGAGCTTAATGAATCGTCTGACAGGTTATGATAAAGCGATTGTGACTGATATTGAAGGTACGACGCGAGATACCATTGAAGAATACGTCAATATTCGCGGAGTGCCGCTTCACTTAATTGATACTGCAGGAATTCGCGAGACAGAGGAAGTTGTCGAACAAATTGGGGTCGAAAAGAGTCGCGCAGTGATGGAACAGGCAGATTTTATTATTTTAATGTTGAATGCTTCCGAAGCGCTCAATGAGATGGACCGCGAACTATTAGCCTTGACGAAAGATTATCCTCGAGTCATTTTACTGAATAAACAAGACTTAACCCCACAAGTTACAGTCGAAGACATATTAGATTATGCAGCATCCGATGAGATCATTACCACTTCGCTTTTAACCGAAGCAGGAATTGACCAACTTGAAGAACGAATTGAAGAATACTTCTTCCAAGGCGATTTAAAATCGCGCGATGTCAATTATTTACTGAACACGCGCCATACCGAGTTATTGCGACAAGCGAGTGCTGCGCTCGATGAAGTGGTGGCTTCAACGGAGATGGGGATTCCAGTTGATTTAATTCAAATTGATTATACGCATGCGTGGGATTTACTCGGTGAAATTATTGGGGAAAATGTTCAAGATGAATTATTAAATAAACTGTTTAGTCAATTTTGCTTAGGCAAGTAGGGGGATATTAATGGTAAAACTAGCCACAATTTGTTATATCGATAATGGAGAACAACTCTTAATGTTGCATCGGAATAAGCAAGTGGGGGATATCCATCAAGATAAATGGGTGAGTGTCGGCGGGAAATTCGAAGCTGGCGAAACTCCCGAGCAATGTGCGATTCGTGAAATTCGAGAAGAGACAGGTTTAGAAGCTTTAAACCTAGAATTATGCGGTGTCATTACGTTTCCGGATTTTAGACATGATGGGGAAGATTGGTATAGCTTCGTGTATCGTGTCCGGGAATTTCGCGGTGAATTAATCGATGACTGCCCTGAAGGCACATTGAAGTGGGTGGATTATAATCAGGTGATGGATTTGCCAACGTGGGAAGGTGATTATATTTTCTTACGTTGGGTATTAGAGGAAGCCCCTTTCTTCTCAGCATATTTTGAATATGACGTAACAGGACAATTAGTGGCAAATGACGTAACATTTTATCCCTTAAAGGAAGGAAAATCAGAGAGTGAATACGTTTAAAGCAGGAACTTATGAAGTGATTGTTGTGGGTGGAGGTCATGCGGGATGCGAAGCAGCGTTAGCCGCAGCTCGTATGGGCGCTAACACCTTACTTCTGACGATGAATATTGAAATGATAGCCTTTATGCCATGTAACCCTTCTATTGGGGGCCCCGCTAAAGGAGTGGTGGTGCGTGAAGTCGATGCCTTAGGTGGTGAGATGGGTCGTAATATTGACCGAACTTATATTCAAATGCGCTTATTGAATACAAGTAAAGGGCCGGCAGTTCAAGCGTTACGTGCGCAAGCAGATAAAGAAGCTTATGCCCATTCGATGAGATCGGTTATCGAAAACGAACCCAACTTAACTTTAAAGCAAGGCATGGTAGACCAGCTCCATCTAGTGGACGGCGAGATACAGGGTGTTATAACGAATACCGGTGCTATTTATGAAAGTCAAGCAGTGGTCTTAACTGCAGGAACTTCATCGCGGGGTCAAATTATTATTGGTGATTTGAAATATGCATCAGGACCTAACAACACCTTACCTTCTGTTAAATTATCAGAGCACTTACTCGAATTAGGTTTGGAATTGGTACGATTTAAGACCGGGACGCCAATGCGAATTCATAAAGATTCGGTGGATTATGATCAAACTGAAATTCAACCCGGTGATACACAGCCAAACCATTTTTCATTTGAAACATCTGATGAAGATTTTAATCCTAACAGTGTGCCGTGTTGGTTAACCCATACGAATGCACAAACACATGAAATTATTCAAGCTAACTTGCATCGCTCACCGATGTTTAGTGGAATGGTTGAAGGTGTTGGCGCAAGATACTGCCCATCGATTGAAGATAAGGTGGTTCGCTTTAGTGATAAACCGCGACATCAAATTTTTATCGAGCCGGAAGGGTTAGATAATCAAGAGATGTATGTCCAAGGATTGTCTACCTCCTTGCCAGAAGATGTGCAGTTAGAAATGATGCGAACCGTCCAAGGACTCGAGCGAGCTGAAATAATGCGTCCGGGGTATGCGATTGAATACGATGTGGTTGTTCCGCATCAATTGACCTTATCACTCGAAGTGAAGTCTTTACCGAATTTATTTACGGCGGGTCAAATGAATGGAACGAGTGGTTACGAAGAGGCAGCAGGTCAAGGAATTATTGCCGGAATTAATGCCGTTCGTAAAATTCGTGGTGAAGAGCCCTTTATACTGAAACGTAATGAAGCCTATATCGGAGTGATGATCGATGACTTGGTGACAAAAGGAACGATTGAACCGTATCGATTACTAACTTCACGCGCTGAATACCGTCTATTATTGCGCCATGATAATGCAGATATTCGATTGACGGAGTACGGCTATCAACTTGGATTAATTAATGAAGCACGCTACCGAGCTTACCAAATGAAGCAAGCACAAGTTGAATCGGAAATTAATCGTCTAAGTCAAATTCGCTTGACGCCTAATACACCAGGTTTATCAGAGTGGTTTGAGCGAGTCGGATCGACACCTTTGAAAGATGGAATTTTGGCAAGTGACTTATTGCGTCGTCCAGAAATTAAATATCTTGATATGATGGAGATTATTCCACCTAAAGATGGAGAATTACCACGGGTGGTAGCAGAACAAGTTGAGATTCAAATTAAGTATGATGGTTATATTGATAAAGCCAATCGAAAAGTTGATAAAATGATTGGGATGGAAGAAAAGTGGATTCCCCACGATATTGATTGGGATGCCGTCGATAATTTAGCGACCGAGGCTCGCGAACGTTTGAAGATGATTGGTCCTGAGACGCTAGGGCAAGCGAGTCGTGTGAGTGGAGTTAACCCAGCGGATATCGCCGTATTATCGATATACTTACAGCAAGGACGGATTCAAAGACGCGAAGAGGTGTAAGAGAAGGGTTAGTACTGAAGGAGAGAATACAATGAACATCAAACGACTGTTTAAAGTGGGCGTCCCAGTTGCAGGGCTGGCGCTTTTACGAGAAGGATTTAGTCATCGTCTCTCGATGAGTTATTATCGGCTACAACATCCGAAAGTTACTGAATCGGTACGATTTGTCGTATTAACCGATTTACATAATCACTATTTTGGTGAGCAGCAGAAAGATTTATTGAAGCGGGTTGAAGCGGAGGCACCGGATTATATCTTACTAGTCGGGGATATTTTTGATTCACGTTGGAGCGCTCAAGCTGCTCAAACATTGATATTGGCATTGGTAGAACGTTATCCGGTCTACTATGTTACTGGCAATCATGAATTTGAATACCCAAGTATTCAACGTCTGAAAAATTGGCTAACGCGCCATCAAGTCACAGTTTTGGCAGGAGACACGGTAAAGATTCAACACGGAACAATGGATTTTACCATCAGTGGTGTTGATGATCCTAATCGAGGACGTCGTAGAATCTTTAAGCAACAGTTGAAGCGAATTGATCGACAACTGCCATCTGATACTTACAATATTTTATTGAGTCACCAACCACAACGTATTAAAGAATATACGCAATATCCGTTTGATTTAATTGTGTCAGGCCATGCACACGGCGGGCAAATTCGAATTCCATGGGCGAACCAAGGTTTATATGCACCGCAACAAGGATTTCGTCCACTCTATACCCATGGCTTGCACCAATTACCCAACCATGCTTATTTAATTATTAGTCGGGGCTTAGCGTATGCAACCACTCGAATTCCAAGATTATTTAATCGACCAGAGGTTGTTGTTATTGATCTCTTAAAATAAATTATACCCGAATGTGTTACGATGCATTGATGCGTCGATTGCATTCGGGTTTTATCTTATAGAGTATTATTTTACCCAACGTTCCATAAAGCCGTGATAGTAATTGAGCCATTGTTGGAGAACTTGCGTTTCAGAGTAATCTGTGGCAATTTTTTGGGAAACAGCTTGGGCGGATAAGTAAGCCGTTTTAGATGTTTTGAGCGTGTTCAGATGTGTCTGATATTCTTCGAGGGTGTCCGCTCTTAAATAATTTGCAAAATAAATTTGTTGATAGAGATCTAAATTACGAATAATCAGGGGCAACCCTGCATTAATGGCTTCTAAAATAGCCATTGGGAATAATTCATTATACGAAGTGGATAGGAACACATCACAAATATTATAGAGTGCGTTCATCTGTTCACGTTCTACGATGCCGACAAATTTTACATTATTCGGTGCGGTCTCGATTGCTTGCTTCAATGCTTCATAGCCATCGGTAATTTTGCCAAAGCTAAAGCCACCTGCCCAGACAAATTGAATATCGGGCATTTGCTTTGCAATCTCGATAAAGTCGATGACACCTTTGCGTGTTTGGACTTGACCTACACTAATCGCCGTAAATACATCGGGATTGATGTCGTACAAAGCATAGGTCGCTTCTAATTTTGAACGATCGATAGGATAAAAATCTTTCGTAGCAACGACATTCGGGATATAGGTAATATGCTCCGGATCAATATCATATCGCGTTAAGGGTTCGATAAAGATGGGATTGACCACGATCAGTTCATTGGCTGAACGGTACATTTTCATAAAATAATCGTAAAAAACACCTTGAGCAAATTTCGGTATTTTAATACTACCTTCAACGGTTTCAGGTAAGAAATGGACGTGCATGCAAGATGGGATCTTGGACATTGCCATCTGATAGTAACAATATGGATGGATCGTATGGATATGGTTGAAGTCGCAATTTTTCGCATGATTAAAAGACAATTGAATTTGATCAGCGGCGTGCGTCTCGAGCAATTTTACGAGTTCAAAATAGGCACTTCCTACCCCTTGGCCTTTGACATTTTGTCCGTGGGCAATCATATTAATTCGCATCTTACCGCCTCCTTCTCTGACCTATTATACAGAAACGATATCAATATAGGCAAGCGTACATCATGATTTTAGATGACTTAGATGGCTTAAAAACATTGCAAAATCGCTGTTTTTCAGTTAAAGTATATTAAGCGTGAAACATTTGTTTCACAAAAAAGATTAAAGGGGTAATAGAATGAATCCCAAAGAATTTGCAACAATCCTTGCACAAAAAGGTATTGAATTAACACCACAACAATTACAACAATTTGAACGATATTTTGAGCTGCTAGTTGAATGGAATCAAAAGATGAATTTGACGGCAATTACGGAACAAGAAGAAGTCTATTTGAAACATTTTATGATTCATTAATGCCACTGCGGCTCGTCCCAGAACGATTTGAAGGAGAAGTTCGAATCGTTGATATTGGTGCGGGAGCTGGATTTCCAGGAATCCCGCTAAAAATTGTACAACCTGATTTACAATTAACGATGGTCGATTCATTGAATAAACGTGTAACTTTCTTAAATGAAGTGATCGACCAGCTAGGCTTGACTCATACGGAAGCGATCCATGCGCGGGCGGAAGATTTTGGGCACGATCGAAAGCATCGTGAACAATACGATATTAGTATTGCTCGGGCAGTGGCAGGGTTGAATGTTCTAGCGGAGTATTGCTTGCCACTCGTGCGAAAAGGTGGTTATTTTATCGCGTTGAAAGGACAAAAAGCCCAACAAGAATTAGAAGAGGCACAGGGGGCTTTGCTAAAGTTGGGGGCTAAATACGAAGGAAGCCATCATGAGCTTTTACCAATTGAAGAAAGTGAACGCGAAATTTTGAGTATCCGTAAAACGTTAAATACCCCGAATAAATATCCGCGTAAAGCTGGTAAACCAACTAAATCGCCTTTAAAATAATTGAATCTATATATAACAGAAAGGAACGAAATCGATGGGAAGAATGATATCAATAGGGAACCAAAAAGGGGGCGTGGGTAAAACCACTACCACTGTTAACTTAGGTGCTGCTCTCGCAACATTAGGGAAACATGTCTTAATTATCGATTCGGATTCACAGGGAAATGCTACTAGTGGACTAGGGATAGAGCGTGGCATTATTGAACATAGTTTATATGATATTTTAATCGACAAAGTTCCAGCTGAATCGGTGGTACTTCCAACATCGATTGAAAATTTGCATATTATTCCGTCTACCATTCAATTAGCAGCCGCTGAAATTGAACTCGTGAACTTAGAGAATCGCGAATCCCGGCTCAAAGAAGCGATGGTGAATTTACGGCATGATTATGATTATATTTTAATTGACTGTCCACCTTCACTGGGGCAATTAGCGATTAATGCATTTACCGCGAGTGATACGATTTTGATTCCAGTTCAAGCAGAGTATTATGCCTTAGAGGGATTAACGCAATTGTTAAACACGATTCGTTTAGTCCAAAAAACTTACAATCGAGATTTCAGAATTGAAGGGGTCTTGATTACGATGTTAGATTCACGGACAAATTTAGGATTCGAAGTGGTTGAGGAAGTACGTAAATATTTCCATGAGAAAGTCTATCAAACCGTCATCCCTAGAAATGTTCGACTCTCAGAAGCACCGTCCTACGGTCAATCAGCGATTGAGTATGACTCGAAATCGCGTGGCGCTCAAAAATATATGGAATTAGCAGAGGAAGTGATCGGTAATGACCAGTAAGAAAAAACGTGGCGGCCTCGGTCGCGGAATGGATGCCTTATTCCAAGGATTAGAGGAAACACCTGGAGAAAACGAATATATCCAAGAAATACCATTGAATGAAATTCGTTCCAATCCCTATCAACCACGAAAACATTTTGACGACCAAGCTTTACAAGAATTAGCAGATTCGATTAAACAAAGTGGTGTTTTTCAACCGGTAATTATTCGCAAGTCGACGGTTAAAGGCTATGAATTGATTGCTGGCGAGCGTCGTGTGCGTGCGAGCCGTCTGGCAGGGAATCAAACAATCCCGGCGATTATCCGTGATATGGACGAGCAACAAATGATTGAGATTGCGGTGTTAGAAAACTTACAACGGGAAGATTTAAGCCCATTGGAAGAAGCAGAAGCCTACCAAGTCCTAATGGATAAACTTGCATTAACTCAAGTTGAAGTGGCAGAACGCATGGGCAAAAGTCGCCCTTATATCGCTAACTATCTAAGGCTATTATCACTACCTGAAGAGGTGAAGCCTTATGTTGGTAAAGAATTGTCTATGGGACAAGCACGAACGATTTTAGGACTCAAAGATAAAAATCAAATTACGCAAGTCGCAGAGCGCGTTATTAAAGAGGGATTGACCGTACGCCAATTAGAGGATCTCGTTCAGCAACTTAATGCAACGTCTAAAACGAAATCAAATGAGAAAAAGACTCACCCTGACGTACAAAAACCGCAGCATATTTTGGCAATTGAAGAACGTTTCGAAGAAATACTGGGAACGAGTACCCAAATTGTTCAACGTGGAAAGCGTGGAAAAATCGAGATTGAATTTTTATCGGAAGAGGATTTAATTCGTATTTTAGATTTATTGAAAATCGAGATATAAAGGAGCAAAGACGATGCAATTAGATTATAATAAAGGAGACATCGTTGAGATGCGAAAACCACATGCTTGCCAAACAAATCGTTGGCAAATTACACGTATGGGAATGGATATTCGAATTAAATGTCTCCACTGCCAACATGTGGTGACGCTAGCGCGTCGTGATTTTAATAAAAAATTAAAAAAGATTCTTGAAAAATCTTCAACTGAAGAATAATTATAACGAGTAGAAAGAAGTGTAACTATGTCATTAACAGCAGGCATCGTTGGGTTACCGAACGTTGGTAAATCCACATTATTTAATGCAATTACTAAAGCGGGTGTCGAAGCGGCCAACTATCCTTTCGCCACGATTGATCCGAACGTAGGGGTGGTTGAAGTTCCAGACCGCCGTTTACAAGCAATCAGCTCGGTGATTCCACCGCAAAAAATTATTCCAACGACCTTTGAATTTACCGATATTGCAGGAATTGTTAAAGGTGCCAGTAAAGGTGAAGGATTAGGGAATAAATTCTTAAGCAATATTCGTGAAGTTGATGCGATCTGTCATGTGGTTCGTTGCTTCGATGATGAAAATATTACGCACGTGGATGGGCGTGTTGATCCAATTGAAGATATTGAGACCATTAATTTAGAGCTAATCCTAGCCGATTTAGAATCCATCGATAAACGAATTACTCGCGTTGAAAAACTAGCGCGATTAAAAGATAAAGAAGCTGTGATGGAATTGAATATTTTGACCCGGTTAAAAGATGCCCTCGAACACAACCAAATGGCTAACTCGGTTGAATTCAATAAAGAAGAAGAACCGATTGTACGTGGGTTATTCTTACTAACACGTAAACCAATGCTTTATGTAGCAAATATCGGCGAAGAAGATGTCGCAAATTCAACAGACAATCCTTATTTAAGCCAAGTCCAAGCGTTAGCAGAGTCCCAAGGGGCGCAAGTTGTGCCTGTCTGTGCCAGTCTGGAAGAAGAGATTGCGGTCTTAGATGACGAAGAAAAAGCATTATTCCTAGAAGAGTATGATATGGAAGAATCTGGTTTGGACAAACTGATTCAAGCAGCTTACTCACTTTTAGGATTAGGGACCTATTTTACTGCAGGAGAGAAAGAAGTACGTGCTTGGACCTTTAAAAAAGGAATGAAAGCACCCCAAGCAGCCGGTGTTATTCATACTGATTTCGAGCGAGGCTTTATTCGGGCAGAGACCGTATCTTATGATGACTTAATGGCTTCAGGAAGCATGGCCAAGGCGAAAGAAAATGGTTTGTACCGTTCTGAAGGAAAAGAGTACGTCGTTCAAGACGGCGATATTATGCTCTTTAGATTCAATGTATAGAGGTGATAGAAGAATGGAACCACAAGAAAAAAATACACCAATTCAATCAGAAGAAAAGATTATAGAAGAAAACGAAGTAGAAGTAAGTGAAGAAATAGTGCCAACATCCATAGAAGCCACCGATTCATTCAGTGTGATTCCAGGGATTACGCAATCTTTATTTAATCAATTAACAACGAAAAATCAAACCTTTATGGTAGCCGTTCATAAGCAATTAGCTAATCAGTTGGATACGGCATTAAGTCACCAGATTTATGCAGAAATGGTTGAGACCTTAATTGACGGTCAGGCGCATAGCCAGACTGCTCGTCAAATATACGGGACACCGACGGACACAGCAGATGCTATCTTAAAGCAAGAGTATGGCGAAGTTGAACAAAACATGGAGCGCTCGCCGGACTGGCAAATCGGGTTAGATGGTGCGCTAATGCTAGGTTCAATTTATACAATTATTACCGGTGTCGCATTAACTCGGGGTGGCGATCGAATTCAAGCAGAGAATTATATGGGAATCATTAGTATGATTGTGAACTATATTGCCGCTGGTTTTGCGATATTAACATCTTCTAAGTATTTACCAGATTTTGATTCAAAAGATAAGAAAAAACGAGGACTGGGCAAATATTTCCTAGTCTCCTCCTTGTCAATGATTGGGTGGTTCTTAGTTGTGACCGTGACAAGTATTATTCTACCGGCGGCAATTAACCCGATCTTACCGGCAAAATCGTATATTTTGATTGGTTTAATTACCATCGTGACACGTTATATCTTAAAACGTCGCTGGAATATTCAAGGAACTATTTTTTAAAAAATAAAAAAGCCTTAATTTAAGATAGCTAGAAGGAGAAGTTGCGATGAAAATATTAATTGCGGATGATGAGAAAGATATTTTAGACTTACTTGAAATTTATTTAAGTAATGAAGGATTTGAATCCGTTAAAGCATGTGATGGACAAATGGCGCTCGATTATTTATTGAACGATCCATCGATCGATTTGGCAGTATTAGATATTATGATGCCAAAAATGACTGGGATCGAAATTGTCGAAGAATTAAGAAAACGCGACCTAAGTATTCCAATTATTATCGCCAGTGCGAAGACGGAAGATAAAGATAAAATTAAAGGCTTGCTTGCCGGAGCAGATGACTATGTTACGAAGCCTTTTAATCCATTAGAAGTGATTGCACGGATTAAATCACTCCTACGACGTCAATATAATTATGCAACCGTTGAAGTGCCTTCAGATACCCTTGAAATTGGTCCATTATTAATCCGTAAAGATTCTCACGAAGTTAAGACGACCGACGGTCAAGAAATCCAATTAACTTTGCTTGAATTTGGCATTTTATACTTGTTAGCAAGTAATCCTGGGCAAGTTTTTAGTGCGGATGAAATCTTTGAATCCGTCTGGAATCAAGAAAGTGTTGTAAGTAATAAGACTGTCATGGTACATGTGAGCCACTTGCGTGACAAGATTGAAGCTGCTACGGGTGGTAATAAAGTGATTCAAACGGTTTGGGGAGTAGGATATAAAGTTGAACGATAATGAAAATAAAATCATGCTCTCAACCGAGATGACACGACAAGATTGGCTTGATTTTATTTCTTATGCGACATTTACATTAGGAATTGTCTTTCTTGTTTATCTTGGGATTATTTTAGGTTTGAATCAATTAATTAATGTGCGCCGTGAGGTATGGGATGGACAAAATGCCTTTCAACGCTACGAACTCTATCGATACAATTACAATATGATCATTACGATTGTTTATTTAGCCTTTGGGTCGCTCCTAGCTTATCGGCGAATCTTGCGACATTATGATGATGTTTTGTTAAATAAAGTAATTAATCATTTAACCTTTATTGCTGAAGGAGACCGATATAATTATCGTATTCAGTTGGTTAAAAATGCTGAAACGAACTTAATTATTCATTCGATTAACGCTTTAATTGCAAATACTGAGCAATCGATTGAAGAAGAGCGTCGGATTGAGCAGACTAAGGATGAGCTAATTGCGAATGTGTCGCATGATATTCGAACACCGCTAACCTCGGTGATGGGATATTTATCCGTGTTAAAGCAACAACAATATCAAACAGACGAAGAGCGAGAGCATTATATCGATATTGCTGTGAATAAAGCCGAAGCGATGAATACCCTAATTAATGACTTGTTCTATTATATTGAATCGAGTCAACCTTCATTTGAGACGAACTACCAGATGATACCGATTCAATTCTTTTTATTTCAAGTTGTCGCAGAATTTGAATTAAGTGCTGCACAATCGGGCGTACGGATGGAAGTCATTGTTGAGCCCGAAGATTTGGAAGTAGAGATGGACCCGGAAAAGATGGTGCGCGTCTACAGTAACTTTATCTCTAACGCTTTAAAATATGGAAACGGTGATTTAATTCGCTTAATTGCATACCGTGGCGTAGGTGAAGAAGAGGGAACCGTCTTCCTTGAGGTGCGAAATAATGGCGATTTGCTCGAAGAATCGGAATATGAACAAATCTTCGAACGCAGCTATCGGACTGAAAAATCAAGAAATACGTCGATTCCAGGCAGTGGACTTGGTTTATCGATTGTAAAGAACTTAGTTGAGGCACAAAATGGTGAAGTCTATGCAACAGTCGAAGATAATGAGACGGTTTTCCGAGTTATTTTAGAGCCACCTCAATCTGAGGAGGTAAGCCATGAAGCAAATTAAACGAATCTTATTGCGTTGGCTTGTTGTGTGCTGTTTTATGAGTGGTTTTAATTTTTATCCTGCTAAATCAATTGAAGCGGCATTAAATCCACCACAGATTTCGGGTCAAAGTGTTGTAATGATTGACCGGGTCAATGGGCAAATACTTTATCAAAAAGATCGAAAACAGTCGGTTGAAGCGGGATCGATTAGTAAACTTTTAGCCGTATACGTAGCTTATAAAGCCTTTCGAGAACATGAAGCTTGGAATGAGAACACCTATATTGATATTTCAGATCGGGCTTACGAATTAAGTCAAGATTACGATATAAGTAATGTTCCACTACGACAAGATATGAACTATACGATTGATGAGCTCGTTGAATCCATTGCGGTTGGATTAGCGAATGGTTCTACCCTGGCATTAGCTGAATTTATTGCGGGCGATGAAGCGAGTTATGTCAAATTAATGGAACAACAGCTCGATGACTGGGGTATTCAAGATTACGAACTCTTTAACTGTACGGGATTGCCTCGTGATGGCGAGAGTGGTCCGACGAATCGTTTATCGGCAGAGGCCGCAGCCACGATTGCTTATCATTTAGTTCAAGATTTTCCACGTTTTACGGAGTATTCGAAACAAGCGAAGTCTTATTTCAAACCCAAGTCAAGCGATCGCATTGAGATGCTCAATTATAACTATTTAATTCCAGGACGACCGGAAGGTTATGAAGGGGTTAAAGGTTTGATGCCAGGATTCTCTGAGCAGGATGGGACCAGTCTGGTAACTTTATCCGAATGTGATGAATTTGAGGTGATTATTGCGGTTTTAGGAACGGAAGACATAGCTAGATATCAAGATACCGTACGTTTGATTGAATATGCCAATAGTGCATATCGCAGTGAGCGAGTCATTGAAGCGGGACAAATGGTAACACAGATAGGTAAGGTGGATATTGAAGGGGGCGATAAAGCTGATGCCCCACTGCAGTATGCCGCAGATTTAGAGATTGTAATGCCTATTGTAGATACTTTGCCGCGAATCAAGTATCAGTTTAATCCAGATTCGAATTATTTTAATGAATCAGGCTCATTAACGGCACCCATAGAGCAAGGCACTGAGGTTGGTCAAATGCATATTTGTGCGGACGGGCTGACCACTGAATTTATTCCTTCTGGCGCTTCGAATAATGTATCGGTGGCGCTTCAAGAAACGATCTCGGAAGGTGGCGTTATTTCACAATTTTTGAATCGACTCGGTCGTACGATATCCGATATTAATGAGTCAATCCGTCATTTCTTTGTGAATTTATTTAACTAAATAGACAATGCTATTAGAAATTTTTTTAACTTTCCTTCGAATGTCTTGACAATTCGAAAAGTGAGGCATATGATAATAGCATTGTGTTTGCCAGCTTGGCTCAGTAGGTAGAGCAACGCACTCGTAACGCGTAGGTCGCAGGTTCGATTCCTGCAGCTGGCAGTCTGAAACTCGTCATATCAACCTTTCTAAAGGATGGTATGACGTTTTTTGTATTGTTTTAAAATAGATGAAGCGTCTAACTCGTCACATTTATCGACTCATGTTAGAGTATAATTAATATAATTTATAGGAGGATACGTTATGAACGAAACAATCAAACATCAATTAGCTCACCGTAGTATTCGTTTCTTTAAAGATGAAGTGATTTCTGATGCGCAATTGAGTACATACTTTGAAGTAATGCGCAGAACAGCGACGAGTGTAGGCTTACAATCTTATTCTGCAATTCGAGTGACCGACCCAGCTAAGCGTGCTGCCTTGGCCGAAGTCGCGAATCAAGCTTATTTGAAAGACGTTCCAGAGCTAGTTATTTTTATCGTGGACTGCTATCGAATTCATCAAATTGCCAAAGAAAAAGGACATTCAACTGAGAGAACCGCGACAATGGATCGATTCTTCCAGGGGGCAGCCGACGCATACTTAGCTGCACAAAATTTAACCAATGCGATTGAATCGGATGGACTCGGTGCAGTTTATTTTGGGAGTATTTTAAATGATCCGGCGAAAATTATCGAAATTTTAGAACTCCCTCAGTATACTTTCCCATTAGTAGGGGTAGGCTTTGGTGTACCAGATGATCATCCTGAATTAAAGCCAAGAATGTCGCTTGATTTTATTTTAGGAGAAAATGGTTATCCATTACATCAAAATTATGTAGAGGCCTTGGCTGACTTTGATGATGAGATGACCCATTACTATGACACACGCCAACGCAACCAACGTTCTGAGACGTATACGAATAATGTATTAAAACAACTGGATCGTTATAATCCGAAAAGAGCTCAAATGCTTCAAGTTGTTGAAGCACAAGGTTTTGATTTAGGCTTAACGGAAGAATAAATATAAAGTTATCCGTTATTTTAAATCGTTGAATAACTCGAGTTAGCTGATCGCTCGAGTTATTTTTATACATTCACTGAGTATTCACTCAGCGTGTTTTTATGTCTGGCAAGCAAGATATGCTATAATGAAAATACATAAATCAGGCGAGGAGGGTCCTCATGAATTCGGAACAACGTGTTAAAATTTTACAAGATCTCATAAAAATCAAGTCGGTGAATGGCAACGAACGAGAAGTTGCTGAATATATTCAACAAGTCTTAGCGGAGTATGAGATCGACTCCGAAATTATTTCCTATGATCAGCATCGGGCGAACTTGATTGCAACTTTAGAAGGGGATGAATCCGGCTTAACGCTTGCTTTCAATGGGCATATGGATGTGGTGGAAGTCTCGAATCCAGATGAGTGGCACTATGATCCATTTGGCGCAGAGATTAAGGATGGTATTCTTTATGGTCGGGGTGCTACCGATATGAAAGGCGGCTTAGCAGCGTTACTATGCGCTTTTATTCAAATTAAAACGCAACAGATTCCTTTTAAAGGGAAATTAATGCTCGTAGCGACGGTCGGTGAAGAAATTGGGATGTTAGGCTCAAAACAACTCGTCGATGAAGGCTATTTAGATGATGTTGATGCCTTTATTGTGGCGGAGCCGTCAACAGCTCTGCGACTTTACTACGCTCATAAAGGGTCGATTCAATATGAATTAACGGCCAAAGGCAAGACTGCACACAGTTCAATGCCTGAATATGGGATTAACTCCATTGAATTAATGTCTGATTTTATTCAGCAATTCAATCAAACATTAGCAGAACGAATTCAAGGAAAGCGCCACCCAGAAATGGGGGATACGCTCAATGTTTTCTCAGTTATTGAAGGGGGGACGCAAATTAACTCGATCCCTGCTGAGACAAAGATGATGGGAAACGCTCGAATTGTACCTCAATTTGATAATCAAGCGATGCTGGACCTATTTGAAGAGTTAATTCAAGAAATGAATGAAACACATGAAGGGCAACTCTCACTGAATGTGATGCAAAATAACCTGCCCGTAGAGTCTCAACCTGATTCTAAATTAGTTCAAGTCATTCAGTCTGTGGTAGAGAATGAAGTTGAAGTTTTGACGCTATCTGGAGCAACAGACGCTTCGAATTTTGCCCGATTGAAACAGCCGTTTGATTTAGCAATTTATGGACCAGGAATTACTGAATTAGCGCATTCTGTCGATGAATCGATTGAAATTGCAGATTACTTAAGTTTTATTGACGTGTTCTATCAAGTGGCGATTGACTATTTGAAGTAAGTTGTAGTTACCATCCGCAACGCCGTACTTTATAATTAAAAAATAATAAATTCAAGGAGGAAATGATATGACCGAAACATTTATATCAACAATGGCACAAAATCCTGGTGAGTTTCCGATTGAGGCTGGAAGATATCACTTAGTAGTCGGAGATTTTTGTCCTTATGCTCACCGAGCTGATTTAGCCTACCGCTTAGCAAAGTTAGAAGACGCCATCTCATTGACAAAAGTTAATCCGATTAAAACGGGTGAAACGTTTGATTTTACACAAAATGATGATGGGAAAGATCCTGTATTAGGCGTTCAGACAATGGCGGAGTTATATCACATAACGGATCCTGCTTATGATGGACGCTGCACGATTCCAGTATTGGTTGATTTAACGGACAAAAAAATTGTGAATAAAGAATCTGCGGAACTAGTGGAGCTTTTAGGACGACAATTTAAGTCGATTCAAGGAGAGGGTGCGTTCGATTTATTCCCAGAAGAGAAGGAAGCAGAAATCGAGGAAGTCATTGAAGCTGTCAATAAAAAATTACTCGGCACCATCTATGGAATGGATAATGGTAGTGACAATCGCTTCAAGAGTATGAAGAAACGCTATACGGATTATATGGCACAACTCGATGAGCGATTGAAGTCACAACGCTATGTTCTAGGTGATCAACTTACCGCAGCAGATATTTTCGTCTATACGCCATTAGTTCGTCTTGAACCTGCACATAGTGCACTTTATGCCCGTGGAGAAATTCAGTTACAAGACTATCCACACTTATGGGCTTATATGCGTGATTTATATCAAATGCCTGAGTTCCATGAAACAACGCATTTCAGTGAGATTCAAAAGGGTTATTATTCAATGAACGGCCGTCTTGATGAAGTGGATACAAATGCAGATTTCTCACATTGGGATGAACCTCACGGACGCGGTGCATAATTTTTTAGGCACCTCAAAACTTAGATGAAACTAAGTACTGAAGTGTTTTTTTGGAAGTGTATTAAGGGATTTCAAAAACTTGATTATATGAATGAATATTCTTATATCTTATGTTTATTAACTATGTTAAAATACGATTGACAAAAATATTGGATGAGGTGATATGCGCGTGACATTAGAATCCGTGATTAAATTACTACATGATGAAGATTATGCACTCGTTATCGAGCATCAAGAGCAAGTTTATCCTTTTGAAGGACGAGGGATTCGCCCTCTTTACGAAGTTTACCGACATCAAAAAGCGCTTTTAAATCAAAGCCTGGTAGCGGACAAAGTGAGTGGAAAAGCTCATGCGATGCTTTGTGTAGCAGGAGGGGCAAAAGCAGTCTATGCAGACTTAATGTCAGCGGATGCCACCGAGATTTATCAATCGAATGGTATCCACTATGAGTATGGTCAGTCCGTTCCACATATTTTAAATCGAGATCGTTCCGACCTTTGTCCAATCGAACAACTAGCGAGTGACTTAACGCCGGATTGTGTTGAGTCATTATGTATAAGAAGTGAATCGTTTTTTGAAAAAATAGCTCAAAATCAGAAAGGAAAATAATTATGAATCGTACACGTCAGTTAATTTTAGGGGCAGTATTAATTGCTTTTGGTTTGATTGTTCCATCGATTTTTCATTACTTTTCACTAGGGGGACGTGTTTTCCTACCCATGCATATCCCCGTATTGTTAGCAGGGATGCTTTTATCGCCATCGATTGCGGTAATTGTAGGGATTTTAACACCGGTGATGAGCACTTTACTCACTGGGATGCCGCCTGTTTTTCCAACAATGACCGTCATGATGTTTGAGTTAGGGAGTTATGCTTTAATCACTGCTTTAATGCGTCGTCAATTCAAACTTGGTATCTACCCATCATTAATTATCGGGATTTTATCTGGACGAGTTGTCGGTGCACTCGTAACTTGGTTTATTAGTTTCTTCGTAGCGGATATGAATATCCACCCATTGCTTTATATTGCAAACAACTTTATGACGGGACTGCCAGGAATTATTTTACAATTAGTTTTAATTCCAGTCATGACTTATATGATTGAGTCCACCAATTTATATAAAGAAAATCATATTTAATCATTGAAAAATCCCTTAGCGCTCAGTGAGATGCTAAGGGATTTTCTTATATATAGCTGCATTATCCTTTCAGAAGACGTAGTCCATTCAGTATGACAACAAGCGTACTTCCTTCATGAACAATTACGCTTAAAGTAATATTTGATAATCCGAGCAAGTTAACAGTAATTAGAAAAATGACCACTGCTAGACCAAAAATAATGTTTTGACGAATAATTCGGGTCATTTTGCGTGCGAGTTGATGCGCTTCGACAAGGCGACTTAAATCATTTTGCATTAGAACTAAGTCTGAGACTTCGATAGCGACATCGGTTCCTTGCCCCATGGCAATGCCAATATCAGCTTGGACTAACGCTGGTGCGTCGTTGACACCATCTCCGACCATGGCAATGGTTCCATGTTGTTGTTTTTGTGAAGCAACTAAATTCGATTTTTCTTCAGGTAAGACGTTCGCAAGGACGGTATCCAATTGCAGTTGTTTACCAACAGCTTCACCAGTTTCCTTGGAATCTCCCGTAATTAAGGTTGTGTGGATCTGGTGTTGTTTGAAATATTGGATAACGCTTGGCGCATCGTCTTTGATTTCATCCATCAGAGCAATTACTGCGATTAGTTGGCCATTGCGTGCTAAATAAGTAACAGTCTTGCCTTCTTGGGCCAACGTGTAGCCTTGTTGGCTCAATTCAGGTTGTGTCGAGGCAATCTCCTCGGTAGGTTTACCTAATTGATATAAATCTCCATGGTAATGGGCTTCGAGGCCATGCCCAATAATATTATTGACTTCAAGCTCTAAGACTTGTTTAGCGGTAAAATAACGGAGCATCGCTTGGGCGAGAGGATGATTGGATTCTCGCTCTAGTGCTACAACGATATTATGAATCATACTTGGATCGAATTCGTCATCAATGATCACATCCGTGACTTCGAGTTGGCCACGTGTTAAAGTTCCGGTCTTATCAAATGCGATGGCTTGTAACTGTGCTAGCCGATCTAAAAAGACACTTCCTTTTGACATAACTCCTTTGCGCGCTAAAGTTGAGGTCGCGGAGAGAGTAGCCGAAACGGTTGAAGCCGCTAAAGCGCACGGAGAAGCAGAAACTAATAGAACGAGTCCGCGATAGAAACTCGAGGCAATATCGATATTAAAAAGTAAAGAACTAAACAAAATATAGCAGATAACTAAAATTAGAACCAAATTAACGTAAGAAGGTTCGTATTGTTGGATAAAGCTAGCAACTGGCGCTTGATTCGTTTGGTTTTGCTCAACAAGTTGAATAATTTTAGCAAATAATGTATTTGATGGTTCGGTTGAAACTTCCATCGTAAAACTTCCCGTACCATTCAATGTGGAGCCATAAACTAAATCTCCGGCTGTTTTCTCTTTAGGTAATGATTCACCATTCAAGGTAGATTCGTCAATGCTTGTTCGTCCCGAAAGAATCACGCCGTCGATAGGAACGCGGTCGCCATTGAGAACTTGAAGTTGATCACCAATTTGTAATGAATCGACAGAGACAATTTCAAGGCTTCCATCCGACATAATTTTTCGGGCAGTTGTAGGATTGATTGCCATTAATTTTGATATTTCTCGTTGACTCTTGCCCTGAGCCCAGTCTTCTAAGAAGTGTGCTCCTGCAAAAATTAATATAAGCAGTGCCCCTTCCCAATATTCGCCAAGTACCATCGAACCGATTGAAGCGAGTCCCATTAAAATATGGGCATTGGGTTTAAACGAACGATGTTCGACCGTCTCGTGCCAAGTTTGGGAGACGCCTTCCATAATAATTACGTGATAGCCTGCCAGCAGCGCCGATAAGACAAAAGTAACATTCGCTAACGAAGGGTTGGAATGTCTTAAAAACAATCCAACCAATGCTAGAATTAAACCAGTGAGATAGCTAATGATAGGTGCTTTACCGTGATTGTGATGATGTTCGTGGTGATGGTGTGTATGTTTCATAAAAATTCCTCCATTCAACTTATGAGTAATCATTCATATGATTATAATTTCATATTATACCGAACGGACAGATTTGTCAAAGGAAAAAGTCTTCATATGATTTTTAATAAAAAGATATTATAATAGAGGAGTAGGGAGGCGAAATAATGAGTTTAACAGACTTTAATAATGAAGATTTATTAGCAGTGAGTCGCTTGTTTAAAGTTATTAGCGATCCGACTCGCTTAGCGATTTTATTTTTTTTACGCGAAGGATCTGCCAATGTGGGACAAATCTCTGATAAAGTAATGATGGAACAATCCGCCACGTCACATCAGTTGAAGACGTTAAAAGAAGCACGTCTCGTTAAATCTGAGCGATCCGGTAAGAATGTCTATTATGAATTAGACGACGATCATGTGTTTAGTATTTTGAAACAAGTGCTAGACCATATTCAAGAAGTAGAGTGCGATCATCATCACTAATCAATAAAGTAAGCTACCGAGCTCATCAGCGTATGATGAGTTCAGTAGCTTATTTGTTTGAGTATTAATTTAAATTTAAGAGAAACTTTGAAACGAAATTGGGGTTTCTTTGACTGTATAACGTCTTTCCAAGTAGTGTTGGACTTGTTCAAAGACGAAACAAATTGACCAATATAAGACAGCCAATAAGAGATACATCGTAATAAAATTATTGTTCGAAGCAGCAACAATCTTTGCTTGTTGGAAAATATCTCGCACCGTAATCATCGCGGTTAGTGAGGTTCCCTTAATGAGATCTAATAGGATGTTACTCAAGCCTGGAATGGCAATCCGAGTTGCTTGTGGGAGGATGACCCGCGTAATCACTTGTCTGAGATTTGCGCCTAAATCCATTGCCATCTCCCACTGGGCGCGCTCAATCGCAATGATTGAACTGCGAATCACTTCGGAGCTGTAGGCACTGGCAGTAAAGGTAAATCCAATAATCGCAGCAGTATAAGCCTCTAATGTGACACCGGCAAAGGGTAACCCAAAGTATAGAAAGAACAAGACAACAAGTGCAGGAACGCCTCGAAAGAATGATACATAAAATCTTGCAACCCAATGTAAGATTGGGACTTGTAAGATTCGAACGATGGCAATCAAGGTTCCAATTAATAATGAGTTTAAGAAACTAATGAGGGCAATGGAAAGTGTTGTGCTTAACCCCATTAAGACAAAATCAAGGTTCTCCCAAATTAATTGAAAATCAATCAGTTCATTAAGTGGCGTCATCGATTCAGCCTCAATTTCTAATGTTAATACTCAATCACAGGGATATCTTCGATAGGAGTTCCGTTGATTTCTTTAAACGGTTCAGATGGATTATCACCATTAAAGTATAGTTCTGCAATTTCTTGTAAACGACCGCTCTCGCGAAGTTTTTCAATTTCTTCATTAATTTTTTCGACTAATGCCTCAGCGTCTTTATGGTACATAAAGCCTGCTTGAGTTGGGTTAAAGAAGACGTCTGCCATTTTAATCGGGTATTGCTCACCGTAGAAAGCAATAGCGGATTTAATGGTATAATAATCATTCGGAATAAAATCAATACGCTTCGCCACTAAGTCCATAAAATATTGCTCGTTAGAAGAATTATCATAAACGACAGGTTCAGCACCGAATTTTTGAGCAATTTTCATATAAGATGTTGAAGCTGCTCCACCAGATTTCTTCCCGGCAAAATCTTCAACACTCTCAATACCAGAGTTATCTTCACTTCGAACGACGGCGGTTCCAAGACTGTAAATAAGCGGTGTAGAGAATCGATAGCTTTCTACTCTATCCGGTGTCATATCGAAGCCTTCCGCAATTAAATCAACTTGACCATTATCCAAAGACGTCACCATACCGTCGACGCCCATCTCTTTAACTTCAAGCTCTAGCCTCATATTTTTTGTGACTTCTTTAAGAATATCAATGGTGTAACCTACCAGTTCATTATCTTCATTGTAATAGGCAATGGGGTATAAAGTTCCTGAAGCAGCGATAACTAATTTACCATTCTCTTCAACGCGAGCGAGTGAGTCATCTTGCTTGTCTTCTGCATAAATGGCAGTGTTGATTGAAGTAAGTGACAGTAGAAATACAAGTAATGTTGTTAGAAATTTTTTCATAATATTGCTCCTTTATTCGTTAATTTGTGTTGATAAATCAATAATATCTGTATGTAATAAGCCGTTTTCTTCAAGTTGAAGTGCGAGTTGAAGTAGTAAATATTCTTCACCGCGACCGCCCCATGCTTGAATACCAATCGGTAGACCTTGCGCTGTGTGATACATCGGTAATGAAATCGCTGGCTGACCGGTTAAGTTTTGCTGTTGGGTAAAAGGTGTCCACTCGAGACTGCGATCGAACATCTCCCAGATTAAACTTTGCTGCTCAGCTTTCGATAAATCATCAATATGATGGAGTCGATCAACCATTTCGGGTTGTTTGTGGAATTCTTCATGAACAAAGGCAGCTCCATTGTTAGTAGGAGTTAATAGCACATCATACTCTTTGAAGAATTGTTCCATTTGAACGGCTAAATTATCCCAATACGTTAATACTCTAGAATAATCAGCGCCAGTCACATTCTCGCCTGAACGATAGAGAGCCCAGCTCATCGGTTCCATATCATCTTGAGTTACTTTACGTTGTTGACCTTGCTCGATGCTTTCCATCATCACTTGGGTCTCTACACCGTTAACCATATAATATGTTTCCATTGCGCGGCGTCCGTCGGTAGGAAGTGGAACTTCCACCAGTTGGTGTCCAAGTCGTTTTAGTTGTTCGACAGCTTGATCAAGCGCTTCACGAGCCTCCTCTCGTAAGGCGTAACCAGCTGGAACATCATAAGTATATGCGATGTTCAGTGGACGATCTAATGCGGTCAATTCTTGCTGGGCAATTTTTGGACAGAAGAAAGCCGCCTCAGTCTGTTCAACTTGCAAAGCTTTTAACATTTCCCAAGTATCTCGCACGGTTCGAGTGATGGCGAAGTCAATCGACGCCCCTTGCCAGCCACGGTAACCTCCAGGACCAACGGGCATCCGACCCCGAGTAGGTTTAAGGCCAATTAATCCAGTAAAGCTAGCGGGAATCCGTATTGAACCTCCGCCATCACTGGCTGTGACCGCTGGAACCAATCCGGCTTTTAAGGCAGCAGCAGCACCACCACTCGAGCCTCCTGGGTTACGCTTTAAATCCATCGGATGATTCACTGCCCCATTAAAATCAGAATCACTTTCATTTTTGAATCCAAACTCAGGTGTATTGGTTCTTCCGACAACGATAAAACCTGCATCCAATACTTGTTGAACAAAGTTATCCGTGATGGGTGCAATAAAATCCTTCATCAATCGACTGCCAGAAGTACTCGGTTGTCCTGCTTGGGTTTGACCGAGGTCTTTCAAAAGAATTGGTACCCCGTAAAACGGTGGTAATGCTTCTTTTTGAGCATCGCTCAATGCGTCGAGCTTTGCTTGATAAGCTTCAGCAATGTCTAAAGCGTCATACTGGGTATGCGTCACTGCATTTAACAACGGATTGTACTGGTCAATATTATCAAGTGCTCGTTGAACCGTATCAACGATTGAGATATGGGATCCTCGAATCTGTTGTGCAATTTGAACCGCATCTTCAGTAAATAGCATAAAATACCCCCTTCAATTTTATACAATTAATTTATTGTGTTTCTAGTATAAATGATTTTAAAGGTTTTGTGTACCTTAATGCTTAAGTACTTAATTAATTTTTTCGATGTTTTGAGGGCTGTTTAATGCATGAATATTACAAATTGGCAACAAAACATTTCAATCCAGAAACCAATATTGGTCTTTGAGTTGAAACGTGATACACTACAGTTGCGATTATAATACGGTAAAAAGGTGAAATTATGAATAAAACAAAAAAATTATGGTTAAGCACGTCGCTGGTCGCTTTATTGGCACCCAGCGTTTTAGTAAGTGCTCAAGGTCCAGCGGTGGCAGCACAACCTAAGAGTGTAGCACAAGCCAATCGAGTACAATCTACACAACGTCAAACTAGCTATCAAGTGAAGTCTGGTGACACATTAAGTACGATTGCGAACAAACTTAAGATGGATTTACGCGTTTTAGCGTACTTGAACAAGACAAGTCAAGTAAATATTATCAAGCCTGGTGCAGTAATCGAAGCGCATTTTGATTCGAATCAACGCGCTGAGCGCATGACGATTTCAGCCCCAGAGCAAGAGGCTGTTGAAGTGGACGTACCGGTTAACTTAACGCCACTCCATAAAGTAAAAGCAGCAACTTTCGTTCAACGTACTACGCCAGTGGCACCAGCGGTATATACTGAAGAAACAACCCAAGAAGTTGTGACCGTTGACGAGATTGAGACAACGGTTGAGGAAGTTGAAGAAGCGACAGAGGCAACGCCAGCGGTTGAACAATCGACTCCTGAAGTTGAAGCAACTCAAGAAGAGCCACAACAATCACGTTCGAACTCATTACATTTGACAAGTCCTAAAGTTCAGGCACAACCGTCTACTACTCAAGAAGAGAAACCAGCAAATGTTGTGACACCACCTGTTGTTAACGCCGAAGAAACGACAAAAGAAGTTGTTGAGAGTACGTTAGAAACAACTGAAGAAACGACAGAAGAGACAACACAAGTAGTAGCACCAAAACCTGAAAAAGAAGTTGACGAGGGTGTTTATACACAACCGCCAGTTGAAGCAGAGCCAGTGGAAGAAACTACGACTCAAGTTGAAGTATCCATTGAAGAACCGATTGTTGAAGAAACAGAAGAAGTAGTACCTGAAACACCGGCTGAGACACCGTCAGTGGATGGTTTACAACCACATGCCGCAGCTTATAAAGATTTAGTCGGTTCGATGTTCGGCATTACGAACTTCAGTACCTTCCGCCCAGGAGATCTAGGAGATCACGGTAAAGGATTAGCTGTTGACTTTATGGTTTATAGCAACGAGCAGCTAGGTGATGCAGTGGCTGAATATACTTTAGAACAAATGAAGAGTGGCCAAAGTAGAATTAGTTATGTCATTTGGAAACAACGTATTGCAGGGCCATGGACAGGTTACCAATGGCAAGATATGGAAGATCGTGGAAACATTACAGCAAACCACTTCGATCACGTCCACGTTTCATTTAATCCATAAAAATAAGAAGATTCTATCAAATTAAGTTAAAGTCCCCTCAATCCAAAACGGATTTTTGAGGGGACTTCGTATCAATCTAATAAAACCCGAGATGAAAAATCATCTCGGGTTTTTGGTTATAGTGATAATTTACCAACGTTATAGGTATAAGCAGCAATCCGCTCAAAAGCAACTAAGCATTTTTCAAAGATAATACCACTTTCAGGGTCGCAAGCGCCGCTTTTCATTCGATCAATATGGATTCGCTTATAATTTTCGACATTGCTCTCAACGCCAGTATAAGCTAAACGTAAATCATTCACCCGATGTGACTTAACTGGATCGATTTCAATCGATTCGAACATATCATCGATAATGGATTCTAGCGCATCGAATTCTTCTAAAGCATCTTCCGTGTAAGTGAGGCGAGAAAGATTTGAATATTGAGAATGTTCCGCAATATTCTTCGTATGGTCACCAATCCGCTCCAAGTCTCGTACAATCCTCAAATAGGCTGTGTAGAGAGAGGCCAAGGAATCGTCCATTGGTAAGCTAATATTTTCAATGATATGTTTTGAAATTTGAGAGTTTAAATAGTTAATAATCGACTCGTTGTGGAAGCAACGATCAAAGTTCTCCTGATCAAACTGACGAAATAGTTCCGTACTAAGCAGGAAGTTACTGCGTGCTAACGAAATCATTCGCTCTGTTTCAGCTCGAACCCCAGCGAATAGTGCGTTAGGATCTTGAATATTTGGGTTGAGATAAAGTAGAGATTTTTCATCTCGATCACTATCGTCCCCTTGGATAATAAACTTAGACATTCTCGCAATTTGATTACCAAATGGGAATAAGGCTGCGGTCGCAAAAATATTAAAGAACGTATGCATATTCGCAATTTGCGCTGCAGGGACATTGCGCGATATTCCCGTAATGAAATTCTCAACGGGTACAATAAAGGCAAGAATTAAGAATAAGGCGGTCCCGATGACGTTAAATAGTACATGGCTGGCTGCCGTTCGTTGTGCATTTTTGTTAGAACCAATGGCTGATAAGACAGAGGTAACACATGTTCCGATATTAAATCCACAAATGATAAACATACTCGGTCTTAATGCAATCAACCCCATATTCGCAGTCGCTTGCAAAATACCGAGCGAAGCAGAAGAGGATTGTAAGATACAAGTAATTGCCGTCCCCACTAAAATACCTAAGAGAGGATTTTGGAACTTGGCAATTAAATGAACAAATTCAGGATTATCAGCTAACGGAGCCATCGAACTTGACATGGTCTTCATTCCTAAGAAAAGTACCCCAAGTCCTAATATTGCTTGTCCCGTATGTCTTAAGCCGCTATTTTTATTTGCGAATTTCAAAAGTAAGAAACCAACAAAACAAAGAATTGGCGCTGCGGCAACGATATCTAAGGCGACAATTTGCCCGGTAATCGTTGTTCCGATATTCGCCCCCATAATAATTCCGATGGTCTGCTCAATGGTCATAATTCCCGCATTGACAAAACCAACTAACATAACGGTCGTCGCAGAAGATGATTGAATCACTGCCGTGACAACTGTTCCAATAATGAGACCTTTAAATCGGTTAGAAGTAAATTTTTCAATCCAACCTTGCAGCTTATTTCCCGCTGCCATCTCAAGGCCCTGGCTAGTTAGATCCATCCCATAAAGGAAAAGGGTCAAACCTCCTAGCAGGCCGACTAAATAATTTATTTTCATATGTGCCTCCCAATCAATTAACTCTATTGTACTGTATCTTTCTGTGCGATTAAAGTCAAAAAAGAATTTTATGGGTGTGAATGTTAAACCTTTTACTGATGAAATTTTTTGAGGAAAAAATTAGCATAATAAACATTTGAATTGCATTTTCGATAAAAGTATCATAAAATGATAGCGAGATGATATTTAATATCAGAATGGAGAGAGGAGGGTGAAACGTTGTATGATGAAGGATTTGAAAATGCTGTAGATAGTACGGTAAAACAATGGGGAGGTTCGCTTGCCATTCGCTTACCTAAAAGTATTGTAGAGGCTTTGCAGTTACAAGCTGAAGATGCAGTTCACTTGAAAGCGAGAGGTTCGGGTACTTTAATTATTCGGAAACGAGGAGCCGGTGAGGAGACGAAACAAGAACCCGTTCAAACGAATTGTGAAATATTAGATGCTTTGAATCGCTTCGAACAAAAAGTGGAAGGTAGCATTGATCAACAAGAGTCGCTTTATGCCAATGTACAAGAGGCAACGGAAAAATTATTTAATCCATTTTTTGAAGGGGTAGCAACCCGGGCATTCTTCCAATTAGTTGATCTCGCTATTTTACACTCCGATACAGGATGGTATCAAGTTACGGTCAGTGGAGATCAGCAATGGTTCTTAGTTTTTACCGGCGCAAAGACAGACCTTACAGCCACGTTGCAACGACCGGTCAGATCCGGTAAAGAAGTTGAAAGTTTAGGGAATTTTCGACTTACGCCGCAACCATACGGTGATATCCGAATTACTTATGAACCGTTAACTGCTTTACATCATAGTGATACGAATTATTTGATTTTGGAGTTAACGTTGCAGTTTTTAGAAGATGTTTCAGCAGAATTATTGAGTACAACCGTAGCAAATCAAATCAAACAAGATTTTAACTTATAGTGGAACCAATGGTGATAAAAATTTAAAGGAGGCGTATGATGGGAGCATTATTTTATGTTATTGTGGCACTGGTGATTGTTGGGATAGCCTTTTTCTTATATTTTGTACCGCTTGGGCTATGGATTACAGCCTTATCAAGTGGGTTACGAGTGGGCGTTGGAACGCTATTTGCGATGCGACTTCGCCGAGTCAGCCCAAGTGCGATTGTTGAACCAATGATTCGGGCACATAAAGCAGGTATCAGAGGCTTAACGTTGAATGATTTGGAGTCACACTATATGGCCGGTGGAGATGTAAATCAAGTGGTTAACTCTTTAATTACGGCGCAACGTGCGAATATTGAACTCGATTTTAAAAAAGCTGCAGCGATTGATCTGGCAGGACGCGACGTATTAGAAGCTGTTCAAGTATCGGTCACACCAAAAGTCATTCAAACACCTGAGATTGCTGCTGTTGCACAAGATGGGATTGAACTGATTGCGAAAGCGAAAGTGACGGTCCGTGCTAACATCGAACGTTTAGTCGGTGGGGCTGGTGAGGATACTATTATTGCTCGCGTCGGTGAAGGGATTGTTACGACCATTGGTAGTGCCTCTTATCACGGCACGGTGCTCGAAAATCCAGATTTAATCTCTGAGACGGTTCTGAAAAAAGGACTCGATAAAGGAACGGCTTATCAAATCTTGTCGATTGATATTGCAGATATCGACGTTGGCCGCAATATCGGGGCTTCATTGAAGCGAGACCAAGCAGAAGCAGATAAAAATATCGCCCAAGCCAAAGCAGAAGAAATGCGGGCAGAAGCGGTTGCTAAAGAGCAACAAATGCGCGCACTCGTTGTAGAACGTCGTGCACAAGTTGTTGAGGCCGAGGCGGAAGTGCCTCGCGCAATCTCTGAAGCATTGCGCAATGGTAATTTAGGGGTGTTGGATTACTACAATCTAAAAAATATTGAAGCTGATACGAAAATGCGCTCTAGCTTAGGAGAATAAGGAGGGATTCGATGAGTTTCTTTCCAGGTCTAATTATACTTTTTGTCGTAATTTTAAAAATTTCAAGTAAATATCGAATGCCATTGAGGCGTTGGTTGGCGTCTCAAGAAGAGGCAATAGAGACTGCACGCTTGAAAGTGCCGAAAGAAGTAATGCCAAAAGATACTTTAGAGAAGCCTCAAAAGCGGCACCGTATTGCGAAGCGAAATCAACCGCGAACTAAAGAAGGAGTTTCCCGGATGATGCCAAAAGAGACGCAGACTACGCAATCTGACAAGGAGCAAGTAGAGGAACTTGAACAAAAGTTAACTAAAAGGATTGAATTAAACACTACGGGAAATAAAAAAATCGAGGTTACAAATTTAGATTTAGTGTCTGAAGCTTCAGTCGACCGACAAGCGTTGAGAGCAGCTTTAATCCTAAGTGAACCAAGGTCACGTCGTCCAATTATTTAGAATAGAATGATTGCTGGGTCAACTTATCAAGAAAGGATGATGGCTGATGAATGTAAGAGAAAGACAAAGTAGAGAAATGGCGCGCTTAAGTAAGCAACTCGAACATTATAATGGAATGAAGTCTACCCGTCGCGAATTGAGTGAACAATCCTCAACGTATGTTGGACCGAAAAGGGATAGTTGGTGGATTCGTTTTAAGCGCCGTTGGTTTGGAGAGTAAAGAGAATTGGAAGCGAACTCAAAAACGAGGTCGCTTCTTTTTAATATGAACAAACAATCTCCATCGGTATCGCATCGAGATATGGTACAATGATAAAGATATAAAAGATGAGTGAGGAGTGAACCTATGACGATTCAAATATATAATACTTTAAGCCGTAAAAAAGAAATTTTTGAGCCAATTCAACCTGGGAAGGTGAATTTTTATGTCTGTGGACCGACGGTATACAACTATATTCATATTGGAAATGCGAGAAGTGCAGTGGCTTTCGATACGATTCGTCGCTACTTAGAATATCGTGGTTATCAAGTTCGTTATATCTCTAACTTTACCGATGTTGACGATAAAATTATACACGCAGCGGCGCAAGAAGGCGTCACTCCAAAGGAATTAGCCGATAAATACATCGCGGCTTTTGAAGAGGATACGCAAGCTATCCAGATCAAACCCGCCACATTGCACCCGCGAGTGATGGACCATATTCCGTCGATTATACAGTTTGTCGAGCAATTAATTGAACGAGGCCATGCTTATGAAGTTGAAGGCGATGTTTACTTTGACACAACATCATACGCTAACTATGGACAACTCAGTCATCAGAGTTTAGATGAGTTAATTGTCGGTGCAAGCCAACGGACTGAAAGTGAAGATACTGCGCGCAAGAAAAATCCAGTGGACTTTGCACTATGGAAAGGCGTCAAAGATGCTTCTGAAATTTATTGGGACTCTCCATGGGGTCCAGGGCGTCCTGGCTGGCATATCGAGTGTTCGGTGATGGCAATGGAGCATTTAGGTGAGACGATTGATATTCACGGCGGGGGACAAGACTTAGAATTCCCTCATCATGAAAATGAAATTGCACAGTCGGAATCTTGCTCTGGACATACTTTCAGTAATTATTGGATGCATAACGGTTTTGTTACCATCGGGCAAGATGAAGAAAAGATGAGTAAATCATTGGGTAACTTTGTCTTATTAAGAGATTTACTCGAAAATGAAGATCCAACGGTGGTGCGATACTTATTAACGTCAGTGCACTATCGCCGTCCGCTTAAATATGATCAAGCAGCTTTGGATGAAGCTCGAAGCAATATTGAACGTTTGAAAGAAGTGACGCGTCGCCTTAATAATCGCTTATCACTGGCAGAAACGCAACTTGATACGGATACCGAATGGTTAGATCGTTTAAATCAACTCGAAGCGCAATTTGTCGCAGGAATGGATGATGACTTCAATGTAGCGAATGGTTTAACCGCCGTAAGTAGCCTCGTAAAGACTATCAATCATTACTTAACCCAAGAAGAAGTTTCGAAGGCAGTACTCCAACCAATGCAAGAACAGCTTACACGGTGGTTAGAAATCTTCGGAATTATTTTAAGCGAAGATGAAGCGATCGACCAAGAAATTGAAGCATTGATTGAAGAACGCAATCAAGCCCGAAAAGATCGTAACTTTGCACGAGCGGATGAGATCCGTGATTTGCTGAAATCGCAAGGAATTCAATTAGATGACACTCCACAAGGCACGACATGGAAGAGAGAAGGATAGTGTGGAAAAACCAGAATTAATGAACGGGGCAACCCTGGCTTATATCGGTGATGCAGTCTACGAGGTTGCAGTACGACAGCACGTACTTCTATCTGGCGAGACCCATCCTAACCAACTGCATCGACTGGCCATTCGATTTGTAGAAGCAGCCGGTCAAGCACAAGTGATGAAACATTGGCTCAGCGATGATACAAGTCTGACACCAGAGGAGATACAAATTTATAAGCGGGGTCGAAATTATAAAACGAATACAAAGGCGAAAAATGCTTCAATTGGTGATTATCGGCAAGCAACTGGATTTGAGGCACTCATCGGCTGGTTATATTTATCCAACCAGCATGATCGAATGAATCAATTGATGCAAGAAGCGATTCAGTGGATTGAATCAACGCATTCAAAGTAAGGAGGGAAACGTATGACACATTCTAATAAAAAAACCAATAATCGTGATAATCAATCCAAAGAAAACGAAATTATTTATGGAAAACATCCTGTTTTAAGTTTTTTAGAATCGGATGAAGCAATAAATAAGCTCTATCTTCAAAAAGGCATTGCGGGTGCTGCCATCTCTGATATTTTAAAATTAGTGAAAGAGAATGGCTTCGTTATTCAAGAAGTACCTAAAACTAAACTGGATGAATTGACCGGTGGGAAGAATCACCAAGGCGTCGTCGCAACGATTCCCTCTTATCCTTATAGCGAACTGTCCGATATTTTCGAATTAGCGGAAGCAAGACAAGCTGACCCATTTATTTTGATTCTCGATGGCATCGAAGACCCTCATAATTTGGGCTCGATTATTCGTACCGCGGATGCGATGGGAGTTCATGGTATTATTATTCCAAAGCGCCGCTCAGCAAGTCTAACCGGGGTTGTTGCTAAAGTTGCGGCTGGAGCCTTACAGCATGTTCCGGTTGTTCGTGTCACGAATTTGGCTCAGACGATCCAAACACTCAAAGAACGAGGTGTCTGGATCTTTGCAACCGAGATGGATGGGGAGGATATCCGTCAATGGAATTCATCGGGCAGTATTGCGATCATTATTGGTAATGAAGGACAAGGTGTCTCGCGCAATTTACTCGACAAAGCGGATGGCACCATTACGATTCCGATGGTAGGTCATGTTCAAAGTTTAAATGCTAGCGTCGCAACGGGGATGGTCGTCTATGAAGTCGCCCGTCACCGTATTGAGAAATGAAGGTGTTACTTTGAAACAAGACATCCTTTTTGTAGACGGCTACAATATGATCGGGGCGTGGCCAGAATTAAATCATCTTAAGCAACGAGATGAATTAGGGGCGGCTCGAGATTTATTGTTATTCGAATTATCCAATTACCGTAAGTACCGAGATATCCAAGTTATCGTGGTATTTGATGCGCAATTTGTTCCGGGTATTACGTCAAGTTATGATGAATACGAATGTACCGTTGTCTTCACAGCAGAAGGAGAGACAGCTGACTCTTATATTGAACGCGAAGTCCCTCGCTATATTAATCCGTTGACACGCGTCGTGGTGGCAACGAGTGATGCTGCTGAACAGTGGATGATCTTCCAACAAGGAGCGCTTCGCCAGTCGGCGAAGGAGCTCTTGATGGAGGTTGACTATGCGAAAGCAGAAATCAATCAAGACGTCACGACCTACTATAATCAACGGCTCAGACGGCGCAGTCCGTGGACCATGGATCATCTGCAACAATTGAATCAGTTGTTATATGAGCTAGAGAATCCAAAACGACGTTCATAAAAGGTAGCTGTTTCCAATACAAAGGAGTGGAAATAGCGGTGTATTATGACTTATCGAATGAAGCATTAGTTGAACTTATTATAAAAGACAGTTGTAGCGAAAAGTTCGAACATTTATTTCGTCGATTTTATAATTTATTATGGAAGTTCTACGGTCAAATTAAAATACCATCCTATGAAATGGATGATTATCGACAAGAAGGGCGAATTGTCCTTTACCGCAGTATCCAAGAGTATCGCTTCGATCGCGGTGTGACCTTCGCCCCTTTTTATAAGACGAATCTCTATCACCATCTATTGAACTTGTATCGAATGAGCCAAGCTCAAAAGAGAGGTGCAGGTATGCATGAAATAAGTTATCACGATAATTTCCTCAGTGAAGATCTAAATCCCTATTATATGACCGTCAAACAACCTCAGACGGACGCCATGGAAGAAAGGCTCATTGGCAATGAATTTATGCAAGCCTATTATCAAAGTTTAACCCCATTAGAAAACCAAGTAATCCGTTTGATGATTATCGGGTTGTTACCCGATGACATCGCCTCTCTCTTACAACGCTCACGCTATCAAGTTGACAACGCGCTTTATCGAGCTCGTTTGAAATTCTCCAAATTAATGCTCCAAACTCCTCTACCTACGACTCAAATCTCTTTAATTCATTCTCTCCAATTATAATGAAGTGAACCATCATTCTTTGCAAAACATCCTTTCCTTTATTCACATCAAACTCTAATTGTAAACGCTAGTGCAATAGGCTATGATAGTGGTGAAAGCGTTTATCAAAAAGGAGGAGATTGTGTGTCACAAGTTAATGACATCTATGGTTCGGTAGAAATCCCAGAAGGCGTATTATGGGGCGCAAATACGCAGCGCAGTCTACAAAATTTTCCAATTGGTGTCGAGAAAATGCCACGTGAATTGATCGAAGCATTAATTCATATTAAGCGGGCTGCGGCACAAGCGAACGGTGAAAAGGGAGTGTTAGATCGTCAAATCGCAGATGCGATTATTGAAGCGAGCGATCAAATTTTAGAGCAGAAACTATATGATCAGTTCCCTCTGGCCATTTGGCAGACGGGGAGTGGAACTCAGACGAATATGAATGCCAACGAGGTGATTGCGAATTTAGCGAATAAAAATCATCCCGGTCTCGTGGTGCATCCGAACGATCATGTTAATAAAGGGCAAAGTTCTAACTGTGTTTTCCCGACAGCATTGCATGTATGTCTAACCTTGATGATCAATCGAGATTTAATTCCAGCCATTGAAGCGATGCGGGATGAATTAGATCAGTTAGCTGAGAAACACCAAGATGTTCTAAAGACAGGGCGCACACACTTACAAGATGCGACACCAGTGACGTTTGGCCAAGAAGCAGCAGCCTGGGCGCATTGTTACCGTCAATGCCTAAGCCAATTAGAAGCAACCTTACCGATGCTTCGTAAATTAACGATTGGCGGTACGGCTGTAGGGACAGGCTTGAATGCGTATCGTGGTTTTGGGGCAGACGTCTCACGCTACTTAAATGAAAATCTCGGCGAACAATTTGAATCAACTGAAAATCCATTCCACGGAATGAGTGCCAAAGATGCCATCGTCTTTATGCATGGCGCATTGACAGCTATTGCAGCAGATACGATGAAAGTGGCCAATGATATTCGCTGGTTAGCGAGTGGGCCACGCTGTGGAATTGGAGAATTAACCATTCCAGCGAATGAAGCAGGAAGCTCGATTATGCCTGGGAAAGTAAATCCAACTCAAGCCGAAGCGATCACGATGGTGTGTGTTCAAGTCATGGCCAATCACCAAGCAGTTGTGATGGGTGCAAGTCAGGGGAACTTCCAATTAAACGTGTATATGCCGATGATTTTACACAATGCTTGGCAATCAATCCGTCTTCTAACGGATGGATTGAATTCATTCCGCGAACGTTGTGTTCAAGGAATCGAAGTCAATCGCGATAAAATGCGCGAAAATCTAGAAAAGTCATTGATGACAGCAACTTACTTAAATAACCGTTTTGGTTACGACCAAACTGCTAGAATCGTTAAAGAAGCACATGAACGCGGCTTAAGAATTAAAGATGTGATTGTCGAACATCAGTTAATGACAGCCGATGAATTTGATGCATTCTTCGATTACGAAGCGATGATTAAACCATACGAACTATAGAGATATTTGAAAGGAATGGGAAAATGACAGAATACAGAATTGAGAGCGACTCCTTAGGAGAAGTAAAAGTCCCTAAAGATGCACTATATGGCGCACAAACAGTGCGCGCCCAACATAACTTCCATATTACAGGACAAACGGTCCATCCTGCGATGATTCAGTCACTCGCTTATGTGAAGAAAGCTTCAGCCTTGGCGAATTATGAAGTAGGTGAATTAACTGAAGAAGTGGCGAAAGTAATTATGCAAGCTGCTGATGAGATTATTGCTGGTGATCACTTAGAAGAATTTGCGACGGATGCGATTCAAGGTGGGGCAGGGACGTCAATTAATATGAATATGAATGAAGTCTTAGCCAATCGGGCAGCGCAACTATTGGATGAACCTCTAGGAACTTATCAGACAGTCCATCCGAATGATCACGTTAACCGAGCGCAATCAACTAACGATGTCATCCCAACAGGTGGAAAATTAACAATCTTATTCTTAAGTGAAGCATTAATTGATGCGATGGATCAACTTGCTGTTTCCCTTGAAGCTAAAGCCGAAGAATATCGTGACGTAACGAAAGTCGGACGGACACACTTACAAGATGCTGTTATTATAACCTTCGGTCAAGTGTTCCAGAGCTTTGCGACAATGATTCGCCGAGACATTCGCCGTATCCAACATGCTTTAGAAGAGATGCATACCATCAATATGGGTGCAACAGCGGTAGGAACTGAAATTAATACGACTCCGGGTTACAAAGAGCGTGTGGCAAAATACTTAGCGGAATATACGGGATTTGACTTTGAAACAGCAGAAGATTTAGTGGATGGAACGAAACATATTGACGGTTTTGTCTACGTATCGAGTGCATTGAAGAGTTTCGCGGCAAGCTTATCACGTATGTGTAACGATATGCGCTTAATGGCATCAGGTCCAAAAGTCGGATTGAATGAAATTACCATTCCACAAAAACAACCTGGCTCATCCATTATGCCTGGGAAAGTGAACCCGGTAATTTTCGAAGTTACCAACCAAGCTTGCTTCCATGTCATTGGGAATGACCTAACAATTACGTTAGCATCTGAAGCCGGCCAAATGGAACTTAACGTTTTCGAACCTGTTTTGTTCTATAATTTATTCCAATCGATCGATTACTTAACCAATGCTTGTACAACATTACGTGTCAATGGCATTGAAGGACTCACCGTTAATGAACATCAAGCTTCAGAGTACGTTCGTCAGTCCTTTGCTTTAGCAACAGCCGTATCGCCTCAATTAGGCTACTCAAAAGTTTCGAGCCTGACAAAACAAGCAATGAAAGAAAATCGTCCATTTGTCGATGTGTTGATTGACGAAGGAATTATGACAGAGGCTGAACTTAAAGAAGCCTTTCCAGCTTACTTCCCAACTAATTAATTAATAATTTAAGGTTGAATTGTGTAATACGTTAAAGATAACTACAACTTGACAGTGACGCGATCATTGAGTATGATTGCTAGAGGTACATGTATTATTGAAAAGGAGGACTGTCAATGGCGCAGAAGAAAGCAGCGTTAGCTTGTATTGAATGTGGTCAGCGCAATTATCAGATGACTCCAACCCAAATGGGGAAAACAACGCGACTCGAAGTGAAAAAGTATTGTCGTTATTGTAATAAGCATACCTTACACAAAGAGACCAAATAGTAAAGGTGGGAGCTAAATGAGTTATTTCAAAGAAGTCCGTAAAGAAATGAAACGAGTAACCTGGCCAACGGTGTCAGAAGCGAATCACTTTACTTGGATTTCAGTGATGTTTATTGTCGTCTTTGCGGCTTACTTCGGCTTAGCTGATCAAGTATTTTCTTGGTTAATTAAGTGGTTTGTTAATTTATAAAATATTAGGCTGGCGCTTTCTATCGCCAGCCTTTTCTGTTATAATTGGGGGGTAGACCTGCCAAGGGGTAGGTTTTTTTGTATGGAAGATATTAAGGAGGAACAAGGCATGGAATCCAATAATAAAGCATGGTATGTACTACACACTTATTCAGGCTATGAAAATAAAGTAAAAGAAAACATTGACTTACGCAAAGAATCGATGGAAATGGAAGAGAATATTTTTAGAGTGATGGTACCTGAAGAAACTGTACGTGAATCAGCAGAAGGTAACACCAAAGAAAAAGTCCAAAAGAAATTTCCAGGCTATGTATTAGTTGAAATGATCATGTCCGATGAAGCATGGTTTATTGTACGTAATACACCGGGTGTCACAGGATTTGTCGGATCACACGGTGCTGGAAGTAAGCCTGCGCCACTGTTAGATGAAGAAATTGCGTATATCTTAGGTGACATTGATGCGCCACGTGAACATATTGAATTGGATGCTGAGATTGGCGATGTCGTTGAAATTACGGACGGTGCCTTCAGTGGACTTGAAGGTAAAATTGAAAGCATCGACCCAGATGCCCAGAAAGTAAAAGTCTTGATTGAAATGTTTGGACGTGAAACGGTGGCAGAACTTGAATTTCATCAAATAAGCCATTAAAATCAAGGAAAAAATCATCGAATTGATTATAGAGATGAGGAGAGCTATGAAATTAAGAGATTGCATCATATTACTAAGCATCATCTTATTAACAGGGTGTCAAGGATTTCCGACGCTATCGACATCTAAACCAAATGAAGCGCCATCGTATGAATTGCCTACAATCACCCCGAAATATGATAAAGAAACCATCTCGGATTTTAAGAAAAAAGCGGGAATGGGTAAAACCAATCGCTATGAGGGACTTGTTGTTTCTAATGATCCGATTCTATCCTTACCAGATACATTGCCGGCGAGCCTGACCTACAACACAGGCATTGATATTCCATATCCAAATAACGGAGTTCGCGGGTTGTATATTAGTGATGCGATGCTGATGGATCCCGAATACATGGATTATATTTTGGAATATGTCCGAGATACGGAACTCAATACCGTGGTGATTGACTTCAAGACGGACTATGGTCATATCGCAAATCAAGAGGAAAGTGATAACCCCGTTATTAATGAGCATCGTTTAAATATCGATATGCGTAAAATTCTCGAGCGTCTCGAAGAATACCAAATCTATCCAATTGCTCGGATTGTAACATTTAAAGATAATTTAACGGCCGATGCAAGTCCGGACTTAAGCTTCTTCGATAAAGAAGAAGGGGCGGTCTGGGCTGACCCGAATGGCTCTAAATACTTGAATCCATTTTTGCAATCAACATGGGACTATATTCTGGAAATTGCGGAAGAAGCAGCGAAGTTAGGCTTTAAAGATATTCAGTTTGACTACGTTCGTTTCCCAGAAGGCTTCTTCGAAGTGGAGCCAATGCTAGAATATAATATCGGGGACTTTAGTATTGAACGCGATGAGACCGGACAAAGTACGGGTTATGAGCGGGTCGAAGCAATTAACCATTTCTTGGAGTATGCTAAGAAACGTCTGACACTTTACGATGTTCAAGTGAGCGCCGACATCTTCGGTTATACGGCGATTGCCGGAGATAAGTACGACGTTCGAGGAATCGGACAAAATTTTGCCCAAATGGCAGAGCGATTAGATACCGTATCTTCGATGATCTATCCATCCCACTGGGATGCAGGCTTCTTAGGTTTTGACTATCCTGACTTATATCCATATGAATTTGTCGATGCTTATATTAAGGAAGAGCAGCATGTTTTTGATACCTCCGTTAAAAATGAAGTAAATACGCGCCCTTGGTTACAAGACTTTACTTGGTATAAAGAACCTGGAACTTTCTTAGAGTATGGCCCTGCAGAGGTTGAAGCACAAATTCAAGCGCTAGCTGATAATGGCATTTATGAATTCCTCTTATGGAATGCAAGTGGTGAGTATCAGCACGGTGTAGATTATTATAAAGGACCTTAAAGTCATAACGGATGAGTTAAAGAGCGACGAGGTTACCCGCTCTGACTCATTCGTTATTTTTGTGGGGCAAATGGGCAATTAGGCCTTGAATTCAATGTATGAGTTATGCTATAATACTCGAGTGCACTTGACGGCACACTGAGTGGGAGGGCTCCGGCCCGTCAACCACATCACGATTAAATATAATAGGAGGAATGTTTCGTGGCTAAAAAAGTCATTACTCAAGTTAAATTACAAATTCCAGCTGGACAAGCTAGTCCTGCTCCACCGGTTGGACCTGCATTAGGTCAAGCTGGGGTGAACATTGTAGCCTTCACGAAGGAGTTCAATGCTCAAACAGCAGATCAACAAGGCTTAATTATTCCAGTTGTTATCGATGTGTATGAAGACCGTTCATTCACATTTATCACTAAAACTCCACCTGCACCAGTTTTACTTAAGAAAGCAGCAGGATTGGATAAAGCATCGGGTAAACCTAACAAAGAAAAAGTAGGTAAAGTTACTCGTGCACAAGTGCAAGAAATTGCTGAAACTAAAATGAAAGACTTAAACGCAGCAGATGTTGAAGCTGCTATGCGCATGATCGAAGGTACTGCTCGTTCAATGGGAATCACTGTTGAAGGGTAAGCATCCCGCAGAGCAGCTTCCAGCCCGTATCTCTATCGGGTGTGGGAGGCATGACCGTTAATACCACAAATAATAGGAGGAATATACATGGCTAAAAAAGGTAAAAAATACCAAGCGGCTCTTGAAAAAGTAGACCGCACAAAACTCTATGCTGCAGATGAAGCAATTGCACTCGCAAAAGAAATTGATTTTGCAAACTTCGACGCAACAGTAGAAGTATCATATAACTTAAATATCGACGTAACAAAAGCAGACCAACAAATTCGTGGCGCAATGGTATTACCACACGGTACAGGAAAAACTCAAACCGTTGTAGTGATTGCCCAAGGTGAAAAAGCGAAAGAAGCTGAAGAAGCTGGCGCAGATTTTGTCGGAGATGCAGACCTTATCGCTAAAATCGAAGGCGGCTGGTTAGATTTCGACGTGATGGTTGCGACACCAGATATGATGGGTCAAGTAGGACGTTTAGGACGCGTTTTAGGTCCTAAAGGTTTAATGCCAAACCCTAAGACTGGTACTGTAACGCAAGACGTCACAAAAGCAGTTAACGACATTAAAGCAGGACAAGTTACTTACCGTGCTGACAAAGCAGGGATTGTGAACGTCCCAATCGGTAAAGTTTCTTTTGAAGATGCAAAATTAAAAGAAAACTTAAAAGCATTACATAACGAAATCGTTCGTTTACGTCCAGCATCAACGAAAGGTAAGTATATTTTAAGCTTAACTTTAACAACAACATTTGGCCCTGGCATCAAATTAGATGTACCAAGCGCTGAATAATAAAAAATAATAATCAACTTCCAAGTTCAAGTAAGGATTTGGAAGTTGAATTTTGAATAAAATGTTCTTGACTTGTTAGCTAGGTCAAGTTATAATACTCATTGTGTTAAACGACCGTAGACAGTAAGTGGCATCTGCCTTAAATATCTTACCGAGGAAGTTCCAGTAGTGATCAAATTGATACATTAAGGAATGGTTCTCTATGTCTAAGGTGACATAGGGCTTTTTTATATTCTATAATCAAGTCTTATACCAAAATGACGGAGGTGAACTGATTGGCAAGAGTTAAAGTAACCCGTGAACAAAAAGAAGCAGAAGTAGCAGGATTAGTTGAAGACTTAAAGAATTCCGCAAGTGTTGTGGTTGTTGACTATTTAGGTCTTAACGTAGCAGAAGTGACTGAATTACGTAAAGAATTACGTGAAGCAGGTGTACAAATGCGCGTTGTTAAAAACACGATGCTACGCCGTGCAGCGGATGAAGCAGGAATCGAAGGTTTAGATGAAGTATTCACTGGACCAACAGCCATTGCTTACCACGCAGATGACGCGGTAGCTGCTGCTAAAATCTTAGTAGACTCTGCGAAAGATCTTGAAGCATTAGAAGTTAAGGGTGGATTATTAGAAGGTACTGCAGTATCAATCGATCAAATCGTAACCTTATCTAAACTTCCAAGCCGCGAAGGCCTATTATCTATGTTACTTTCTGTATTACAAGCACCTATGCGCAATACAGCTTCTGTATTACAACAAGCTAACCCAGCGCTTAGATTGGCTTACGCACTTAATGCTGTCGCTGAGACAAAATAGTGTATATTGTTTGAACTAAAATAATTTTTAAATAAAAGGAGAAAATAAAAATGGCATTAAATATTGAACAAATTATCGAAGATATCAAATCTGCAACAGTTGTTGAATTATCTGAATTAGTATCAGCTATCGAAGAAGAATTCGGTGTATCAGCTGCTGCTCCTGTAGCAGTTGCTGCAGCTGGTGGTGCTGCTGAAGCTGGCGCTGCTGAAGAAAAAACTGAATTCGACGTTGAATTAGTAGCAGCTGGCGACGCAAAAATCAAAGTAATCAAAGTAGTTCGCGAAGCTACAGGCTTAGGTCTTAAAGAAGCTAAAGAATTAGTAGACAACGCTCCAAAAGTTGTTAAAGAAGGTCTTTCTAAAGAAGACGCTGACGCACTTATTGCTCAAATCGAAGAAGTTGGCGGTAAAGCAGAAGCTAAATAATGATTTAACTCAAGCTTTAAAGCACTTGGCGAAATGCCAAGTGCTTTTTTTTTAGGTATGCTGCAATCACATATCATGGTATACTATAAGGGTATATTAGAGAGGATGAGATGAGTGAATCGATCAAAAATCATGCGAGCTTCTATTGCCCTATTCCTAGCGGCGAGCTTACTTAGCCCAACTATAGCTGTGATGGCTGAAGAATCAAGTAATCAAGAGGAAACAACGGCTCTTGAGGACCGCATACCGCTTCCAAAACCAATCCAACAAGTGGCCGCGGAAAGTGTATTTGACTATTTAAAATCCAACCCTACAGTGTCTTATCAAACAACCATTTCGTATGACAGTGAATTAGGGAAGTTTAGTCGTCATCTAACTACGCAACAATCATACCAAGATTCTAAATTAGAAAAATACCACACAATGAGTGAAACAAAAGCAGATGATGAGACTTTAACAGAAGATTTCTACTATGACGGTGAGAAATTTTATCAACAAATAAACGGGGCCCCATGGAGTTCCTCAAAGTATGAACAACGTGGCCAATTGACTTTCTTAATTCTTAGTAAATTGCTCATTGAACAAGAAGATTTTAGCGCAGAATTAATCGATAATAATACGAAGTATCGCGTTGAAATTGACGGATTAAATGAAGAACATTTGGATTTGATTCCATTTGCTTTTGATTTTCCGGTCTTATTATCACCCGAGACGACTTATCAAGGGCACCTAACATATGGAATAGATCGTGAATCCGGTATGATTGAGACTGCCACCCTGACGATTGAAGCCAATGATCAAGGGGATATTCATCACGTATCGGCTGAAATTGAGCCCATTGGTTCACAGTCTGCACCAGAGTTAGACTTTAACGTGCCAATCACAGAAGATGCATCGGAAGAATCCGAAGAAGCTGCGGAGCCAGAGGGGCTAGAAGAGGGAGCGACTTCTGACGAGAATACGGATTCTGAGGAAGATTCTTCAGATGAAGAGCAGGAGACTGACGAAATTGAAGAGACAGCCGAAGGTGCTGAAGAAGTTGAAGAGGAGGGAGAAAACCCAACCGTTGAGACCGATGAATCAGATAGTGATACTTCGAGTGAACCGGTCGAATTGCTAAGTAGTAAAGAAGTGGTAGATAACTTCTATGACTATAATCCAATCTCACTATGGTCAACCTATGAGCAAATCCGGACACTCCGACTTCCAACAAGCTCAGAAGCAACCGAAGCTCCAGAGTCTACAGAAGAAGAGGACACCGCAGAGCGCTATGTAGATTACTATAATATGGTCAATCAAAAAGTTTACCGTGTCATTACGACACCGATTGTAGATGAAGAGTTAGGTGAAGGTAGTTTAGTGGTCGATGGCCAAGCATATACCATAGATGGGGAGCAAGTTGTAACATCTTCCCAACCGATGCCAAATAATTATGTACATTTTGTGCAACGATTCGATCAATTAACGGGTGAAGAACTAACGAAGTTAGAAAGTGATCGAGAAGATATTCTTGCATATCGAGAAATTTTTGAAGTAGCTTCAGATTTTGAAGCTGCGTTAGGAGACTTTGATGGTAGTGGGTTAATTCAATCTTCAGAAGCGATGTATGGGCTTGATTACCAAATTAGCTTGGTCACCGGTCGATTAGTCAATGTGATTTTCTGGACGGCGTTACCAGAAAGTCAATCGATTGATGAGTTTATTAGTTTAACATTTCAAGGATTTAATCAACATACACCAGAACTTGTTGCTAATAATGTGAATGATAAGATCTGGAAAGCATTATCAAAATAATAAAAACTAGGTATTAAAGGGGAAGCCGATGAAGAAAAGTAAATATATTATGGTTGCCATTGTCTCGGCATTATTAACATGTGGAGCAATTGGAGTCAATTTAAATACACTAGGTGTGTTTCTAGTTCCTGTTTCAGATGGTTTAAATGTTGGCTTGGGGGATATTTCGGTTCACTCAACCTTAATTTCTATGGGAATGGCACTCGGTGCTCTTGCATTCATGAAAGTGAAAGAGCGGGTTAACTTTAAAGTTATTCTATTAGTATCCGGCCTCACGGTTGCAGGGATGACGCTCTTGATGTCACGTGCAACGGCACCTTGGCAATTTAGTGTGCTTGGCTTTATTCGAGGATTTGCCTCAGCCTTCTATGGTATGGTGCCTGTCCAAATGATTGTCAATAATTGGTTCCATGAACGACACGGTTTAGTTTCAAGCCTTGTCTCCAGCTTTAATGGTGTAGCGGGAGCGGTTTTTTCACCAATCTTAATGTATGCCATTGAAAACTATGGCTGGCGAACAGGTTACCTATGGCAGACTATAATTTTTGTAGGCTTGAGTCTACCAGCGATTCTCTATCCATTTACATTCCATCCTGAAGATGAAGGCTACGTTCCTTATGGGGGAGAAGCGAATGAAGTTAAGCCGTCAGTTCGTCAAGAAATTACCGAGCCAATGATTATCCCGAAATATCCCGTGTTTTTATTAATGGGGATGAGTTTCTTAACCACAGCTTTAACAGGGTTAGCACAACATATTCCAGGGATCGGCGAGAACTTAGGTTATACTGCTGCACTCGGAGCTGCGATGCTATCTGCCGCCATGATTGGAAATATTACGTTTAAATTATTAATCGGAACGCTATCAGACTGGAAAGGCCAAGTCTTTGCGACGATTACAATTATGACGGTAACAACACTTGGGATTGCTCTACTCTATATTGGTCAAGGAACGAGCATGTTGATTGCCGGAAGTGTACTGTACGGTTCGGTCCCAGCCATGGTTGCTGTTGGAATGGCTCTACTAGCTAAACATTTCTTCGGTAATCAAGGTTTCAATAAAGTTTTCCCGGCAATCAACTTTATATCGAATATCGGGGGAGCTTTAGCCATTTCATTCTATGGCTACAGTGTCGACTTTACTGGAAATTACCAATTTGCATTATTCACATCCGGCCTCTTTGCCGTGTTGACTATTGTCTTAATCTTATTGATTAATTATTACTATAAACAACGTTCGACACAGAATCCGTCTTAGAATAAAAGGGGATAATTTACTTTATACAATTAATAACCGAGTAACGAATAAAGTTAATAAGAAAATCAATTTGTCTCGAATATAATATAAAATTTGGGACAAAGTTTTGAGCGAGAGAGAAATCTTTCGCTCTTTTTTATTTATAGAAGTATGATTGAAGTTAGTCATAGCATAAAAGCTAAGAAATATGTGATTAGTTATTATTACTGTTATGTACAGGTATCATGTATAATGATGAAAATATCAAGTAGGAAAAATGGAGCGGAATTTCTTGGCTTGTGAAAACTTTAAAAGAGGAGAACTAGATGGAATTTGTAATTCAAGAAATCAAAAATAAAAAACAAAAGGAAGTAATCGCCAGGGAAGTATTGAATGATTTACCAGAGTGGTTTGGTATGCCTGAGAGTACCGAAGAATATATTATGGATTCACAAGATAAACCTTTCTTGGCATCCTTTTATCAGGATGAAGTAGTTGGATTTATCGTTTTGAATGCAACCAGTCCAGACTGTGCGGACGTATTTGTTATGGGAATTAAAAAGAAGTTTCACCGTCAAGGCGCCGCAACACAATTAAATGAAGCGTACGAAAAGCTGGCGAAAAGTCTAGGCTACACTTATTCGCAAGTTAAAACCGTTCAAATGGGTCACTATGATGAATATGATATAACGAATCATTTCTATCAATCCGTAGGTTATAAAGAATTAGAAGTCTTCCCAACACCCTGGGATGAGTGGAACCCATGCCAAATATATATTAAATATATTGGGGAATAAATATAAATGAGAGGAGTAAGTAAAAACTCCTCACAAAAAAGCCTTCGATAAATTTTATCGAAGGTATTGGCCAGTGGTCGGACAACTTGAAGGTGGGATCGATACTTACGGTAAAGACCCAGAAGTCTATGGCGACCTCTGGGAGGGACAGATGTATATCTTCGCCGGATGTCGTCGTTATCCGTGTAACCTTTACGTCCAGGAGCACGGCCTAACTCATGATGAGTGGGAAGCTCGCTTAAATGCCATTGGCGAATCTTCGAATACTCACTAAACTGCTTAAAAAACCAAATAAAAAAACTGATCTACCACAACTTCTGCGGTAGATCAGTTTTTTATTAGAAAGTGATTATTTCTTGTAACGTTTGGCATAGATGAAAATAGCGATCGATAGACTTAAAAGCATTAACACTAGGACATAAACCAAGATCATCTCATTAGTTAAATCGTGACCGAAGAAAGTAACATCAATTGAAAAGATGCGCTTCATCTCATTTAGGAAACCTGCAGCGGCAGGATGATTAGTAGTTTGATACAAATGGTCGAGCAGATTTTCCGTATATAGACGCCGGTAGAGACAGGTCAAGAGCGTTTGAGGCACAAAAAGAAAAATATTTTGAACCATCTCGGGAAACTGAGAGATTGGCACATAAGCACCAACGATAAAACCAATCATTGCTGAAAACAAGCCATAAAAAGATGAGAAACTGGCTTGGCGTTGGATAAAACTGACTACAATCATATATAAGGCAGACGATGATAAGGACGACAACAGATTCAGACTATAAATTTGAAGCATGTTGCGTGTATTCACAGCCGTATCGGCTTGGAAGTAAAGGTAGATCCATGCAATCGTCGTCAAAAGACTACTTAAAGCAAAGGACGCAATGACCGCAGATAAGAAATATCCGAGAATGATTTCCCAACGTTTTAAGGGACTTGACAAAATATCATAGTCAATCCGCTTTTCTTTGTCATTGATCACATTTTGTAAAACTGTCACTGGAATAGTGATTGTCGAGAGACTAATCGTAGCAGCAATGATGACTTCATCTGACAACAAGCTGATATCTTTCGCTGAAAGACCCAGCGACATTTGATCAGCAACCTCAATTAACGGCTGCGTGTAATTGTCCCGCAAGAACAAGAGGTACAAGCCAAGAACAATCACAGAGGTCAGCACTGAAAAGAAAATGGAAGACTTATTTTTTAGATAGACCATCAGGTTACGCTGAGTAAAAGCTAGCAATCGCTTCATCGCTTCATCACTCTCCCTGTAATATTAAGAAAGACGTCATCCATGTCGCCTTTGATAAACTCAAAATCTTGAATTCGATCCCGGTACTGGTACAGAAATGGGTGGATATCGCCAACAAACTTAATGACATAATGATCGTTCTTGTATTCATAATCCAAGCCCTCTAAAATCTCTTCCTGACTCTTTGACCGATCGGTGTACCAAAGGAGTTTGGGATAGGTATAGCTATTCTTTAGCTGCTGAGGGCTAGCATCGGCGATAATCTTACCATGATCAATAATCACCACTTGGTCACAGTTTTTCGTTTCCTCCATATAATGCGTCGTGAGGAAGATAGTCAAGTGTAACTCTTGGCGCAATAAATTCAAGTATTGCCAGATATTCTGCCGCGCCTTAGAATCCAAGCCCGTCGTCGGCTCATCTAAAAACAAAATTTTAGGCTGATTAATCAAGGCTCGCATCAAGTCTACTTGTCTCCTTTGACCGCCACTTAGGTCAGCGTAGTGCTGATTCTTGATCCTGTTGTAATCAAATAATTCTGAAAATACTGCCAATCGCTGGTCGACTTGGTGGGAAGACAGTCCATAGTATGCTCCTCGAGTCAGAATATTCTCTCGGACGGTCAATTCAGGATCGAGCACAGAATGCTGGAAAACGATTCCTATCCTGTCTCTAATCTTGTCGTCGTCTTCGCCCAGTTGATATCCTAGAATGTCTGCTTCTCCGCTGGATTTTTGAAGGATTGTACACAACATATTAATGGTAGTTGATTTTCCAGCTCCATTTTCACCTAAAAAGGCAAACAAACTTCCTTCATCGACAGAAAAAGAAATATCGTCCACGGCCTTAAAGTCTCCATAAGCTTTTTTCAGGTGTCTTACTTCAATAGCTTTCATCTTATTCTCCTTAGCTATGACTTAGCCCTCCTCAATAACTATCTATGATAGACATAATAGCATATTAATCAACATAATTTTATCGTTGATTATACCACCTAATTATTAAAACTACGTAAATTAATAATAAAAACTATGTAAATATCTGTAGGCAATGATGATTAACGGTGGTAAAGTAAAAAGATTGAGCTGTCTTCTGATTAAGGTAGATAGATTTGATATCATTGGCTTATCCTAGGTTAACATCTGAAGTCATCATGAGAGCAAAGCCTAGAATCAAGGCCATCGTAGCCAAATCCTTATTACCATCGGTCTGAGAGTCGGCGATTAACTCCTCTACATAGGGGAAAACCACGTGCCATCTAACGCTTTAAAGTAACATTAATACAAAACAATGAAAAATCGGAGTGAACGCACATAGTGTGTGCAACTCACTCCGATTTTTAACACTTGCTATGATATTTTCTATGAATTGATTCTTAAAATTTAAATCGCAATTTCCGTCCATTTACCTTGTTTGAATCGGTGTCGCATAAAGAGGTAGCGAGAGAATTGATCGGAGAAAATTCCAATCCAAATTCCAATTAACCCAAGTTGGAAGACATTGACCAGTGTGAGGGTTGTAATGGTTCGGATAAAGGTGACGGAGACAATCCCTGCCATTAAGGTATATTTGACATCGCCACCCGCTCTTAAGCAAGCCCCGTAGATGATTTGCGAGATTTGTAATAAGATAATGACAGTCATAAAGCGAGTGAGAATCGTTCCCATCTCGATTTCAGCTGGATTGCTGAAGAAGGCGCCCATAATGGTCTCTCCACCGAAGAAGAAGACGATCGCAACGACCACGGAAATAGCCAAGCCAATTCGTTGGCAGACATGGCCGTAGGTAATGGCTTCTTCGCGCTCACCTTGACCTAGTGCATAGCCCGTTAGTGCTACGGCGGCAACTTGCATGCCGTCAGCCAAGGCAAAGCCAATACGAATAATATTCATCGCTGCATTATGAACCGCAAAAGAACTTGTACCTAAATTGGCGGCAGTAATGGCGGTTGTTAGGAAACCTACTCGCATGGCGAGGTTTTCAACGAGCATGGTTGAGCCGAACTGAACAATGGATTTGACTGTTTGCCACTGTGTTCGGATGTGGTGCTTGATGATATATTTAACGCGGATATAACTTGAGTGATGAAACAGTGAGCGAATACTCATTACCATGGCGATAAAAGTGCCGAAGACGGTTGCAATCGCCGCTCCTTTAATCCCTAATTTCGGGAAGCCATAATAACCATTAATCAATAAGTAATTGAAAATAATATTGACGATTGAAGAGGTCAAGTTGGTCACGAAGGCAATCTTAGTATTCCCACTGCCACGTTGGGCGGCGTTAATGACCATCGCAATCACGTTGAAAATCATTCCACTCGTAATAATTTTGAAATATAGCGTAGCAGGCGCATGCGTATCACTTTGGCTTCCTGAAATTCGCATTAAGGGTCCTGCATAATACACCATCGAAATACTGATAATCAAGCATAAAATGATTGACATCACGAGCGCGGTTAGGAAAATCTCATTGGCACCGTCCTCATCTTCTTGGCCACGTCGCCGGGCGACAAGGGCAGAGACGGCGACGTTAATTGCAAAAAAGGCAGTGAGTCCGATAAATTTAGCTTGTGTCGTCAGTCCCACTGCGGCCACCGCATAGGTCCCCATGGCACTGACCATCATCGTATCAATCATCCCAGCTAATGAGATGAAAAAACTTTCTAAGACGGAGGGCCAAGCCATTTTTAGTGCATTTTTATAATAGTGTTTTGTATTCATGTGTCCCTTCTATCTAAGCTATGGATGCTAAAACTGCGTCATGTGATTTGATGGAATCAATGAATCAACTTTGAGCTTGTTCAGATAGAATTTGTTCAATAACTAAAGCGACACCATCTTCTCGGTTGCTCGGCGCAATAAACTTCGCCATGGCTTTGACTTCTGGGCTAGCATTATCCATCGCGTAGCTGTACTTTGCCATTTTAAGCATCGAGCGATCGTTCAGCGAGTCTCCAATCGTTGCGACTTGATCCATTGTGTAGCCCTTTTGTTGGGCGTAGCTTTCAACAGCGATCCCCTTTTGCGCATTGGTGTGCGTGATTTCACGATTATCAACCGCTGATGAAGTGATATCGATATCGTCAAACTTATCAAAGACTTGGTGGAAAGCGTCAAATTTACTTGGATCTTGTGGGCTGAAGACCATCATTTTAAGAATCGTATGGTTGTGATTGAAGTCAAATTCATCTAGCGGACGAATGTCTTCTTGGATCCCTGCAAACTGAGCTTGAGAGCTTAATTCTTGGCCATCTTCTTGTTCGCGAACGGGCATAAACTTTCTCATATCTTCGATAAATTCTTCAACATCGATGACAAAGGTATGCTGATCGGTCATTAAAGTGTACCCTAAGCCGTTTACGGCACAATAACTCATAATTTCAGCGACCGTGCTGGGTTCCATTGGAATCGAGTATTCCAGACGTCCTTGTGTATCATAAATTGCAGCACCGTTCAAATTAATCATATGAGATTGTAATCCGTGTTCTTCAAGTAAAGGGGTGGCTGACATTAATGTCCGACCTGTCGCAATCATAAATTCAATGCCTGCAGCTTCAAGTTGGCGAATCGCTTCGGCATTACGTTCGCTAATTACATGGTTTTCATTGAGTAACGTTCCATCCATATCGGATACGAATAATTTAATCATCTGTCTCTCCTTCAAAATATCTTTCTTTCCTATGATAACATAATCTATTTAAATAAATAACCGTAAAACCTTAGCCGAACTAGTGTATAATGATTGAGTATTGAAATTAAAGGAGTTTTATCAAGTGAACGATCATTATTATTCACAACAACCAACGAGTTATCACGATCCAAAACGTTATACTTGGGTAGAAGAGGGAACTCCCTTCCAATTTGAGACCGATCGTGGCGTCTTCTCGCGAGACGGACTTGACTATGGTTCACAAGTTTTAATTAAGACGGTCCGCAGATATTGGCAACCAAGGTGGAGATCCCTGCTTGAATTAGGTAGTGGTTATGGCCCAGTTGCAATTATATTGAAGAAATTAAGTGAAATAGACGGACAAGACTTAACAGTAACAGGGATTGAATTAAATCAACGCGCGTATGATTTAGCGCAAACAAATCAACAATTAAATCAAGTCAAAGCGATTCAATGGATGCAAAACGATGTTACGAAAGTGAATTGGGATGTGCAGTACGATTGTGTAGTGACCAATCCGCCGATTCGTGCTGGCAAGCAAACGATTCAAGCATTTGTGGATCAAGCGGAGATTGCACTGAAGCCAGGAGGCGAGTTATATGTAGTTATCCAGAAGAAACAAGGAGCACCTTCGATGCGTGATTATATGGTGCAACGCTTTGATAATGTTGAACGGTTAAAGCAAGACCGTGGTTATTGGATTCTTCGGTCAATTAAGCAAGAAGGGAGTGATTAAGCTCAATGAATAAGCGAATGGTGGCAGGCTTTCTAGGGCGTATATGCTATTTAGAAGCCGTCTTAATGTTAATTCCATTTGTTGTGGGATTAATCTACCGGGAAGGGCCTGAGACCTTATTAAGTTTTATTTATACGATCGGTATTTTAGTCGTCTGTGGTTTTTTCCTCAGTTTATTTGAGCCCGAGCAAACATCTTATACCTTAATAGATGGTTTTGCGATCACGGCTTTATCGTGGTTTTTATTGTCATTTTTTGGCGGACTCCCGTTTGTATTTAGTGGGGAAATCCAAAGCGTGATTGATGCGACCTTCGAGATGACGTCAGGATTTACAACGACAGGGTCGAGTATTCTACAAAATGTTGAAGCGCTTAGTCAGTCGATGTTGTTTTGGCGTAGTTTCTCCCATTTAGTAGGTGGGATGGGGGTGTTAGTTTTTGCCTTTGCTTTAATTCCTGAACTGGGTGAAGGTTCCGTGAGTATTATGAAGGCAGAAGTTCCCGGTCCTGAATTTGGTAAGTTAGTTGCGAAAAATAAAAATACCGCAGCGATTCTTTATACAATTTATATTGCGATGACGGGTATTTTAGTCTTACTACTGATGCTAGCTGGGATGCAACCTTTTGATGCATTGATTCATGCATTTGGGACGGCTGGGACAGGCGGTTTTAGTAATAAAGCCCTCAGTGTCGGTCATTTTAATAATCCGATGGTTGAGTATATTCTATCCTTTGGCATGATTATATTTGGTATTAACTTTAATTTGTATTATTTTTTATTACGTAAAGAATTTAAAACATTCTTTTCAAGCGAAGAGTTGCGATTATTTCTAAAAGTACTTGCGGCAGCGGTTTTACTGTTGATGCTTGTTATGCATGCAGATTATTTACATTTTGAACCGCTCTTTCGCGATGCGTTCTTTACCGTCACAACGATTATTTCAACGACTGGTTTTGGAACGGTGGACTTTACGCTCTGGCCATTATTTGCCCGGCTCATCATTTTATTATTGATGTTTTCAGGAAGTATGGCTGGGTCAACTGCTGGTGGAATAAAAATGTCGAGAATTTTGATTTATCTTAAAGGCATTCGACGCGATATTATTCAAGCCGTACACCCACGTAAAGTGGTGCCGATCACAGTTGATGGGCGATTGATGTCGAATATTTATATTAAGCGGACCTTTATCTATTTGGGAACTTATTTTATGGTATTTACTGTATTGACGCTATTGGTTTCTATTTCTGAAAATGATTTTATGACCGCCTTCAGTGCGGTAGCTGCGACAATTAATAATATCGGACCAGGGATGGGTAATATTGGACCCGCCAGTAATTTTGCTTCGTTTAATCCTTTTGCAAAAGTAACCTTAATTTGTTCCATGATTATTGGACGCCTGGAAATATATCCTGTGTTAATTCTATTACTGAAACGCACTTGGACAACGAAATACTAGGAGGAATCATCATGCAAATCATTATATGTGGTGGTGGCGAAGTCGGAAGTGCCATCTGTGAAGCATTGTACCAGACAGCGGATATCGTGATTGTAGACCCGAATGAACACATTATTGATGAGATTGCGGGCCAATATGATATACAAGGAATTGTCGGTTCAGCGGCTTCGGTTCGGATTTTGCAAGAAGCCGGGATCGCGACAGCCGATGTCTTTATTGCGGTTACGAACTCGGATGAGAAGAATATTATCTCTGCGATTATTGCACAAAACTTTGGTGTTAAGCATGTCTATGGACGAGTGCGGGATCCAGAATATATGGAAGATATTCAATTTATGCAATCGGCCATCGGGGTCAATCGGATTGTCAATCCCGAGCATGATGCCGCAGTGGTGATTGACCAAATCTTAAGGTATCCTTTCGCCAATTCAATCGAAGCTTTCGCGAATGGTCGGATGCATATTGTCGGGTTGACGATTACACCCGAGAGTGCCGCAGCCAACTGTAAGATCATGGACTTTAGAAATTACTTAGACGGCGATATTTTAATTTGTGCGATTGAACGCGGGGATGAGGTCTATATTCCGGATGGTGACTTCGTCATGCAAGCGGGAGACCGAATTCATGTTTTAAGTGAGCAAAATCGCTTAAAAATTCTATACAACCGCCTAAGAACGAAACAAGTGACTATTAAGAAAGTTTTGATTATCGATGGAGGGACATTAACGCATTATCTATTAGAAGAATTAAAGCAACGCCATCTGGAGATTACAGTGATTGAACAAGATTATAAGACAGCGTTGCAGTTGGCCATTAGCTATCCTGAAATTGAAGTCATTCATGGTGACGGGTCAGACCAACGTGTCTTGGAAGAAGAACATATTAAGAATTATGATGCTGTAATTAGTTTGAACCGCAGTGACCATGAAAATATGGTGACGTCATTATTTGCAATGCATCAGGGCGTTCCAAAAGTTATTACGAAATTAGACCGTCCTTATCTATTGCGCCCATTAGCAAATTTAGGGCTCGATACGATTATTACACCGAAACAATTAGTGGCGGATAAAATTATTCAATTGACACGGAGTCTCAAAGCAACCGAAAACTCAGCGGTAAATAACCTCTATATGTTAATTGAAGGACAACTTGAGGCGTTAGAGTTTGAGGTGCTGAGTGAGTGTTTAATTACTGAAAAAACTTTGCGTGATTTGACGCTTGAAGATCAAACGCTGATTATCGGTATTTTAAGACAAGATGAATTTATTGTGCCAACCGGGGATACCCAAATTAAACCGGGGGATTTTGTCTATGTGGTAACGAAGCAACATGAGGTGACCGATATTAATCAGTTAGTCGTCAAAGCATAAGTGAATTATGGATGGGAAGTGTGCCGCTTCCCATCTTTTTGTTGTCTAAAAAGTGAGGTTATTAATGAAGTGCTATTGATTAAGATAAATCATCACGATATACTATTGATAATCAAATGAATGTTACAAAAACGTAACAGAGGAGGAGTATCCTTGGACCGCAAGAAATTAAATTATAGCCTGTTAATCGCAGGTCCGTTATCAATATTATTAGCCTATGGATTTATTAATGGGGAGATTCATTGGTCGAATCCGAATGGACGACCTATTGGACAGAGACTCGCCTACAGTCAGGACCCAGAAGAAGCCTCGGAATCTGAGCAGTATTATCAAACCATGACCTTGTACCGCCAAGAACCGATTACGATTAATGGGATTGCTCAGCTGAAGACCGATCAGACTTATTATTACAATGCTGAACGGGGAGATATTCAAGAAGTCTATGTGACGGATGGGCAAGTAATCAAAAAAGGGCAACCTTTATTTAAGTACAATGAACAAAAAGCCGTCTACGAACTCGAAGATACCCGACGTGAACAGACCCGACTCTATAACCAACGTGAGCGTCTAATCGATCAATTGTCAGAAATGACCGGTAATGCCTATAACTGGCAAGGGGATCTGATTGAAGGTTATTGGACCGAAGATGGCTACCAATATTACGTCTCGGTGCCGATTGGCAAAGGGGAGTATGTAAATAAACCCGTCAATCCACCGGTGATGGATGAATCTGGTGAACTAGTAGCACCTCCAGAAGATGGCTCAGCGGATGGCATTAAAGATCAGATTCGAACTTTAAACCAACAAATTGAAGATATTGATATTAAGGTTGCAAGAATGTTGAAGGATCAAGATAGCCAAGTCGTTGCAAAAACGGATGGTAAAGTCATCTTAAATCAAGATGGCAAAACAGACTCACAAGTACCGTTTATTCGTGTGATTAGTGAAGATATCTCCGTCACTGGATCCGTATCAGAGTACGAATTCTACGCGTTAGGTGAAGATCGTCCGGTTAATCTTTATGTTGATGCTGAGGACCGCGATGTTACCGGCACGATGATTCACTACGATAAGATTCCGAAAGTTTCGCCGAGGTCCGATGAATCGAATGAACCGATGTATAATGCATCCCAAGGTAGCTCTGGAACCCAATATGGCTTTACAGTTAAAGCGGATGAATTTATTCAACCTGGGTTTACGGTGAAAGTCCAAATTGGCCTGCCAGGCTATGTGATTCCAACCGATGCGATTGTCTACGAAGGTGAAAAGACTTTTATTTATACGGTTCAAGATGGCGTCGCAGTTAAGAAAGAGATTAAATTAGAACGCCAAGGTGTGAAGCAAGTCGTTCTACGAGGCGTTGAGGAAGGTGAAGTGGTCATCCTTTATCCATACGATGTCAAAGAGGGACAGACCATTCAAGTGATGGATAATGCAGAATTCGATCAATTTGATATGGAAGGAATGGATTATGATGGTCACTAATACTTCTGTGCCGTTAATTGATATTCGAGGCATTAATAAGTATTATACGGCCGGTGAGGAACAGCTCCACGTCTTAAAAGATATCGATCTACAAATTCATCGTGGTGAATTCGTCTCAATCATGGGACCTTCAGGATCTGGGAAATCAACGTTAATTAATATTTTAGGGTTTTTAGATAATCAATTTGAGGGAACGTATATTTTAGATGGGAAGCAAATTGAACAGCGAACCGATCGTCAAATTTCGCAACTGCGTAATCAATTAGTGGGCTTTGTCTTTCAAGATTTTAATTTAATTGAGACGATGACCGTTGAAGAAAATATTCGTTTACCACTAATTTATAGCGGGATGACAGCCAAGCAAACGCGTCCGAAAGTCGAAGCTGCACTGGAGCGCGTGGGCTTAAAAGGCAAACTCAAGAATATGCCACATGAATTATCAGGAGGCCAAAAGCAACGCGTGGCGATTGCGCGCGCTTTAATTAATGAGCCGCAATTTATTATTGCGGATGAGCCGACAGGTGCGCTCGATACGAAGACCTCTACATTGATTATGGATATTTTAAAACAACGTCACGAAGAAGATGGCGTCACGATTGTGATGGTGACACATGACCCGGCGCTCCAAGCGTATGCAACGCGCAATATTGTCATCGTGGACGGTCAAATTAGTCAAAAGCGCTGGGAAGATTTAGAGTACGAAACGCTCGCCCAGCGATCGAATATTCAATCTCAGGAGGTGACTGAAGATGCGAATGAGTGAAATCTTAAAATCATCGTTTGACACACTGAGAATGAACGGGCGACGAACCTTTCTAACGATGATTGGGATTATTATCGGGATTGCCGCCGTGATCACAATTATGAGCTTAGGGAATGGCTTTCGCCAACAAACAATTGATAATTTAACGAAAGACGAAAAAGGACGAATGAGCCAGCGATTTAGTTTTAACCCAGAAAATCAAAATATTGACTGGGCACAAATTACGCCTTTTAGTAAAGATAACCTCTCAGCAATTGAAGAAATGCCGGGTGTAGATGAAGTCAAGCTAGATAGCGAGACTTCGGTTCAGACGCAGTATAGTCAAATTAAAGTAAGAGAAGAAAATCTCGACTTTGAGTTTGAAATTTTAGAGGAATCCGACTATCCGTTAATTGCGGGACGGAATCTAACCCAAGCTGATTCGGATTATCGGTCACCTTATATGATGTTGAATGAAGATGTTGCCACCCAATTGTATGGTAGTGCCGAAAAGGCTGTTGGAAGATCTGCGACTTTGGATGGGCATGAATTTACGATTGTGGGAATTTTTATTAAGACGTTGTCTGAAGAAGAACAAAAGCTACAAGAAGAAGGTTATATTTTCTCGACCATTAGTGGTGTGATGCCACGTGGGACGTTTGATCGTTATTATTATGCGCAAAACTTTGATTTTGGCATTCAAGTCTATTTCGAAGATGGTGCCGATATGTCCACCATCAATAAGAAGATTAAGAGCTATTTAGATGAAGCGGGTGCTGAAATTAGCAATGGGAGCTATACTTATTTTGATAGTTCTGAGATGATGGCTGAAGTCGGTAAGACGCTCTCGATGGTAACGCTCTTTATTTCAGCGGTAGCTGGAATCTCGCTCTTTATTGCTGGTGTAGGGGTTATGAATATGATGTATATCTCTGTCTCAGAGCGAACAAAAGAGATTGGGATTCGACGTTCACTCGGGGCAACCAAGGATAGTATTCAGTGGCAATTCTTACTGGAAGGGATTGCGATTACGACCTTCGGTGGGATTATTGGCTATTTAAGCGGAATCGGGATTGCGCTTTTAGTCAGCCGATTTATTCCATTTAATGCGCTCTTTGATGTGACGACGGCATTGGTCAGTGTATTGATTTCAGTCTTAATCGGTATTGTATTCAGTGTCTTTCCTGCTAGAGCCGCATCAAGAAAGAATGTCGTCGAAATATTAAGATGAAAAATAAGGCCGAAAGCAATCGCGATTGCTCCCGGCTTTATTTGTATTTAAGGCTAATTATTTTGCAGCAACCAGTTCAATCTCAACCAGTGCACCTTGAGGTAGGGCAGCCACTTCGAAGGCAGCACGTGCAGGGTAAGGTGCTTGGAAATATTCTGCATAGACTTCATTCATCGCGGCGAAGTCTTGGATATTTGCTAAATAAACCGTTGTCTTCAATGCATCGGCTAAAGTCAGACCGTCTGAGGCTAAGATATGCTTCAAGTTCTCAAGACATTGACGCGTTTGGTCAGCTACATCGGTCGCTTCGATTTTACCTACGGCAGGGTCAATCGGTAATTGACCAGAGACAAACACGAGGCCGTTTGCGGTCGTTGCTTGAGAGTATGGACCGATAGCGGCAGGTGCTTTATCCGTATTCAGTGGGGTAACTTTTGACATAATCATTCTCCTTTTGCAAATTTTATAATTCTATAGTACAACGCTTTCTTCTGTCCGTCAAAGGGATTAGATATGCTATAATAAGTTGACTAATGAGTAGGAGGGACTGACCATGCTGAACATCGTCGTGGTAGATGACGAACAGATTCAACGAGATTATATGGAAGCATTAATACAACAAGCTTGCCAAGCGCTACAGGTAGATTGTTCTATTACTTGCCTTGAGAGTAGCGAACATTTTCTCTTTGAATTAGAAGAACATCCAGAATGGCAACTTCTATTCTTAGATATCGAAATGCCCACGCTCGACGGGATGTCGTTGGCACATCAAATTCGGCAAATCGCTCCGCAAATCGAGATTATCTTTGCGACCGGTTATAGCGAATACGCCGTCGCAGGGTATCAAGTGGATGCGTTGGACTTTTTAGTAAAGCCAATTGATCACGCAGATATTGAGCGGGTCATTCAAAAGTATTTGACGATCCAACCTGTCCAAGAACATTACGTGCTAGTCGATACCATCGATGGGGTGAGTCGAGCGCTGAATGCCAATGAAATCTATTGGGTCGAGGTCAATCGTCGGCGTTTAACGATAGCGCTCGAAGATGAACAGATTGAATTGGGTGAGACATTAGCCGCCTTTAGAGAGAAGCTCAATGCGGATTTTATAAGTCCGCACCGCAGCTACTTGATTAACTTAAATCATGTCAGTGCCATCCACGCCAATGAGGTGCAGATGGAAGATGGTACGGCGATTCCTCTTTCGAGAAGACTGTTAAAAGAAGTGCAAGCCGCCTTTGTATCGCATTATCGTAAAGGAGCTTATTGATGAATCGAGTTATATTGGTAAGTTTAGGTATCCTAGTCCTTGGAATGGGTTATATTATTTGGCGTTTAGTGATCAAACTCCAAACTGTTAAAATTCAACAACAAGAATTAGATGAATATGTGGTGGAAGTGGAAGCCATCTACGACCGTTTAAGGGGGATTCGTCATGATTATCGCAATCATTTGCAAGTGATTGATGCGTATGCGAACCAATCGGACCTCACTGCTTTGCGTGACTATTTAAAATTATTAACGAATGAATTAAACCAAGTCGATACCTTAATCCGTACTGGGAATACGTTAATGGATGCGTTAGTCAATACAAAGCTAACGCGAGCCGTCAGTGCCGGAGTTGAAGTGAAGGCAGAAGCCATTGCCCCAGATAAATTAAATATTCCTTCAACCGACCTGGCCATTATTTTAGGAAATTTGTTGAACAATGCAATTGAAGCAACGCAAAAGCAACAAGGTGGTGCACGAATTCGACTTTATATTGCCCCTATAAAGAATAATTTATATATCAGTATGATGAATACGATGGATCATGCTCCGCTCCCTTGGTATCGCTCATTAAAGCGACCGAATCGGCAAGGGTATGGCTTGCGTCGGATTGATGCGGCGGTTCAAGCGAATCATGGCATCGTCAACCGTCAATGGGAAGAAGGGGTCTTTGTCACGGAGGTTACCCTGCCTTTGTAATTAAAATAACCGTTGAGGTCAAATTTTCAACCATTCAGACATTTTATCGAATAAAATGTCTTTTTTCATTTATACTGAAAGCGTCAGGAGGGATCAGATGAAGAAGAAATGGGCAATCTTTCGTTATATTAATCAATTAATTTTTGAAGTGGACCGCAAGTTTTACCCCATTGCATTGACCAAAGTAATTGTCAAAGCGTGGCTTCCGATGGCACGATTGCTCGTGTCGGGAGGTTTAGTGAATTATTTATTGCAAGCGACACACCCAAGCGATTTGACTGGTTATTTACTATACACACTTAAAATGATGGGTCTTTTGATTTTGGCAGAAATGCTGTTAGTTTATAGCAATCAATGGATTGAAAATAAATTTTCCGATCGAATTCGATTGTTAACGCTAGCGCAAGTGCTATCCTACCAGGTGTTGATGGATTATCCGTTAATTATTGGCGAAGAGAATAGTGCAGCCTTCAAAGGAGCAGTATACGCAGCGGATCACAATGGGACGCCGTTGATGGGATTCATCTTGAGAGGCGTCGAGTTAGTTGGAGCTGGAATTGGAATTATCTTATATACTACGCTACTCTTTCAACTCGATTCTGTTATGTTAGGATTGATTTTGATTTTGGTGATTTTCCTACTTGTAATCAAACATTTCCAGTTGAAATTAAAGCGTAGCAATCGCGATGAGCGGCTGAGCAATGAAACACAGTATCAATATGCGCGGAAAGTTATGAGCGATCATCGTGTCGGGAAAGATATTCGACTTTATTCAATGATGAATTGGATTAGTGAGATTCAAGCACAACTCATGAAGCAGTACTATCAGATAATTCGCCCGACGAACCGATTGAATCGGATTGAAAGTATCGGTGTTCTATTGATGACCTTGTTGATGTCTGGATTAGCTTATTACTATAGTCTTCAAAGCTTAATCAAAGGGGAGATTGCGGTCGGAGACTTTGTCGTCTATGTCGGGTTGGTGACAGTTGTGATTACCGTGTTGTCGCAACTGATTGAAGAATCTGCCATGACGCTGGAATATTTAATCGACATCGAACCGTTCTATGATTATATGCATTTGGATCCGATATTTAAGGGTGAACAACCTTTAGCGACTGAAGGTGTTCCTTTTGAAATTAAGCTGGAAAAAGTAACGTATCGTTATCCGAATCGGCAAGAGGCGATTATCGATCAAATGGATTTAACCATTCAGCCGGGTGAGAAGTTAGCGATTGTCGGGACAAATGGAGCTGGGAAGACAACGTTAGTAAAATTAATCTTAGGACTCTTGGAACCAACCTCGGGTCGTATCTTAATTAACGGGACGAACTTACGTGAGTTTGATCGAAAAGCTTATTACCAGCAAATAGCCCCTGTATTCCAGGATACGCATTTATTTACCTTTAATATTCGAGATACAATTCTACAAGGAGCCCCTTATGATCCAGGAAAATATCGAGTTGCACTTGAACAGAGTGGTATGGATCAAGTGATCGATAAGTTACCGGAAGGCGACCAAACCAAAATTGTTAGACAAGTTGATTATGACGGGGTGGAACTATCCGGCGGGCAAATGCAAAAATTAAAATTAGCTCAGGCACTCTATAAAGATGCGCCGATATTAATATTGGATGAACCGACTGCAGCGTTGGATCCATTGAGTGAGAGTGAAGTTTATCAACACTATTTGGCATTCTCTAAAGGCAAGACTGCCCTATTCATCTCGCATCGCCTCGCTTCAACACAATTTTGCGATCGGATTATCTACTTGGATGACGGCTACATTAAAGAGATGGGAACCCATGAGGAGTTACTGGCGTCACATGAAGCGTATGCGGAGATGTTCCACCATCAAGCATACTATTATCGTGATTTAGGCGATGGAAATGAAGAGCCAGAAGCTGTGAGCGAACAAGGAGGAGTGATTTAAATGAGTCGAAAGCAATTATTTATAAGAACTTTTAAGGATTTATGGTACTACTTTAAAGGAATTTTATTATTAAGAATTCTCTTGGCTTTCTTGACTCATGGCGTGACATTTGCAAACTTCTGGTATATGTCACGGGTCTTATCAAATTTATCGTATGGCCATTATGATGCGATTATGCCAATGATTATACGTTATCTAACGATCATAGGAACTTTACAACTTGCGAATGCCTTACTTCGTCCAATCTATGGGGTTCGGTTTACGGAGATGCGGCGAGACTTATTCGATATTCCAAATAAGAAGATGGCGATTACCGAGTATACTTATGTTGAGGATCCAAATATCCAATCGCTGGCCTTTCAAGTAGGCCGAGATCAAATGCAAAATAACTCTTCTTTCTACTATATTTGTGAACATACTTTGCGTGCTTTAGATAGCCTTGTTGGAATGGGGATGTCTCTTATCCTAATGTGGCCATTATGGTCCTACGCACAAGGCGCTCACTGGATTGACTCATATTGGGTGAACGTCGCCTTAATTGCCACGATGGTATCATTGATTGTCATTCAGATACTCGAAATGCAACGTGCCGTGGGGATATTAGAAACCAAAGGAGGATTGATTGTTCGCTTAAATGCGCTCGCTTTCTATTTGATTAATTTATTAGAAGACCCGGAATCGAGCAAAGAAATCCGCTTGTACCATGGGGAATCTCAGTTCGTCAAAATGTGGAATGAGCAAATTAAAAAAATGATTGAGTTTATGGCGCAGTTTCATAAAGTTAATTCGCATTCGAATTTGATGGCGGCATTCAGCGAAGGTGTCATTAATACCTTAATCTATTTATTGATTGGCGCTCGGGTGATTTTAGGTAGCTTACCTATCGGGATGGTCGTTCAATTGATGGGAGCGATGAACCAGTTGATGACTTCCATGCGAGGATTATTATCGTTATCTTCTGTATTTGCTCAAAGAGAACCGATGGACCGATTCTATCAATTGTTGGACTTACCAGATGAAAAAGCCCAAGGCACCTTGCCAATTGAGAAACGGCTAGACAATGATTATCAACTTTCTGTGAAAGACCTGTCGTTCAAATATCCAGGGAGTGATGAGGAGATTCTCAAAGGAATTACTCAGGACTTCGAACCTGGCAAGCGCTACGCCATTGTAGGAGAGAATGGCTCAGGTAAAACAACCTTTATTAAGTTACTACTGCGACTTTATGAACCGACCACGGGCTCAGTTGAACTGAACCAAGTCGATGGCATGAAATATTCACTGGCAGAATGGTATCAATTGTACTCGGTCGTCTTTCAAGATTATCGCTTGTTAGGTCTGACCCTAGCGGAGAATATTGCGGTAAGCCCAGAATACGATATTGATCGGGTGCAACGCGCACTCCATCAAGTCGGGCTGAAAGCGTCAGATTTTGAACAAGGGCTTGAGACGTATTTAGGGACAGAGTATCAATCGAATGGGAGCAATGTCTCAGGAGGACAAGCTCAAAAAATTGCGATGGCTCGTGCTTTGTACAAAGAAAGTCCGATTATGATTCTCGATGAGCCAACAGCCGCGTTGGATCCGATCGCTGAGTTTGAGATTTACCAACATATTGATGCGATGGTTGAAGATCGAACGGCCTTTTATATATCACATCGTTTGTCAAGCTGTCGTTTCTGTGATGAAATATTGGTTTTTGACGAAGGGCAGATCATCCAGCGTGGAACGCATGAAGCGTTAGTTCATCAGCCAGGCAAATATTCCGAACTATGGCAAGCCCAAGCACAATATTATCAATAATCATTTATTCCTTATTCACTTTTGATTTTGTCGATAGCGAATAAGGATTTTTATTTTTTCACAAGCTTTTGTCACACGTTCGGACAAATATAATAATGTTCAATTCACGATTGTATAATTTTTTGAAAGAGAGATTGACGAATGAGAAGTAACTATGTTAGGCTTTTCATAGAGTATAGAAGCGTTTACAAAAACGTGTTGTTACAGAGGTGGTGGATATTAAATTTTGTCGTGTCGCGTAGTCAACTGTCTGTCGCAAGTGTCAAAGTAGAATGATAATGATAAGGAGATTCTAATTATGAAGAAGAAGTTATCAATGTTATTAACAATGCTTTGTGTATTGTTATTAGTAGGTTGTTCTGGTGGAGGAACGGGCGGAAACCAATTAACGATTGGTTTATCGGGCGATGCTATCTCATTAGACCCAGTGATGTCCAATGACAACCAATCAAGTAACGTCACAACACAAATTTATGAAGGACTCGTTAAATTAGATCCAAGCGGTGAAATTCAACCGAGCTTAGCGGAAAGTTATGAACAAGTGGATGATGTAACCTACCGCTTCAAATTAAAAGAAGGCGTTAAGTTTCATAACGGTGAAGAGCTAAAAGCTTCTGACGTTGTCTTCTCATTAAAACGCGCGATTGAAGCGCCAAACGTTACGCACTTATTCCAAACAATCGATGTTAATAGTGTACAAGCGATTGATGACTATACCGTAGAATTTAAACAGACTGAACCTTTCGCGGGTATTATTCCTGCGCTATGTCACCCAGGTGGATTTATTGTCAACGAAAAAGCAGTCACTGAAGGTGGCGATGATTACGCACAACATCCAATCGGTACGAACGCATTGAAATTCGTTAGCTGGAAACGTGCTGATTCGATCGAACTTGAGAAATTCGAAGACTATCACGGTGAAGGCGTAGCCTACGACAAATTATTATTCCGTGTTATTCCAGAACCAAGTAACCGTGTTATTGAGTTAGAATCTGGTGGGGTAGACATTGCTTACGACATTATCGCAACAGATATTAAAAAAGTTGAAGATAACGCAGATCTTAACTTAATTAAAGCTTTAGACTATGGTGAAACATACATGGGATTCAACACAGCGAAAGAGCCATTTGATAATCCAAAAGTTCGTGAAGCCATTGCTTTAGCTTTAGATGTTGATTCAATTGTAAAAGCGGTATTCCATGACTTAGGTCAAACAGCGACTGGGGTACTTCCTCCAACATTGAATTACTCAATCTCAGATCAAATGGAAGTTCGCCAACAAAATATCGAACGTGCGAAAGAATTACTTAAAGAAGCTGGCTATGAAGATGGTCTAAGCTTAACGATTAGTACTAACGAAAATAAAGACCGTTCAGACATGGCAACCGCAATGAAAGAACAATTATCTCAAGCAGGTATCGATGCAACGATTAACATTTTAGAGTGGTCTGCCTTTAACGAAGTCATCAAAAACGGTGATCAAGATCTATTCATGATTGCTTGGACTGCGGACTCATCAGACCCAGATACATTCTTATATCCTTGCTTCCACTCATCAGCTAAAGGTGAAGGTGGAAACTACATCTTCTTAGAAGATCCTAAAGTTGACGAACTGTTAGAAAAAGGACGCTATGCTCAAGACGATCAACAGCGTGCAGACTACTACGCAGAAGTTCAAGAATACTTGATGGATATTTACGCTTGGATCCCACTTCATAATAAAGAAATGACCATGGGAACTAAGAAGGAAATCGGTGGCGTTCACTTATCTCCACTTGGCTTCCACTCATTTACAGATGTAACGATCGGTGAATAATAGAAAAAATCGTATTAAAACCGTATTTAAAGGAGATGCCTGCCATCTCCTTTTATAGAGAGGTGTAATAATGTTTAGATATATTTTAAAGCGACTGCTTTATCTTATTCCCGTCCTATTAGGAGTAAGTTTTATTGTATTCTCGCTGCTTTACTTAACGCCAGGAGACATGGCGCGTAACGCTTTAGGACCTTCTGCCTCAGAAGCAGCGGTAAAAGCGTTAAGAATAGAGATGGGACTTGAAGACCCATTCTTAGTCCAATACGGACGTTACTTAAAGAATGTAATTTTCCATTTTGACTTAGGTTATTCCTATATCACACGCAGTAATGTGACGCCAGAGATTATGTCTCGGGCGGGCGCAACGCTAAAATTAGCGGCAACAGCGATTACTTTCGCTGTAGTGGTTGGAGTACCAGTTGGTATTATTAGTGCGGTACGCCAGTATTCAATCTTTGATAATGTAACGATGGTGGCAGCTCTAATCGGGATTTCAATGCCAGTATTCTGGTTAGGATTATTATTAATTTTACTATTCTCAGTGAAATTACATTGGTTCCCATCTTCTGGTTATTCAACACCAATGCATATGGTATTACCAATGATGGCATTGGGGGCACAATCCGTGTCGGTTATTGCTCGGATGACGAGGTCATCGATGTTAGAAGTAATTCGTAAAGATTTTATTCAAACCGCAAAAGCCAAAGGGCAACGTCGTAACAAAATTATTTGGCGACATGCACTTAAAAATGCGTTAATTCCAATTATTACAATCACCGGTACTCAATTCGGACAACTAATGGGGGGAGCCTTGATGACGGAAGTTATCTTCTCAATCCCAGGAATTGGACGCTTGATGGTAGACTCCATTATGAAACGAGATATGCCGATGGTATTAGGGTGCGTTCTATTCGTGGCAGTTACATTTAGTTTAGTGAATTTAGTTGTAGATATTCTCTATACTTATGTGGATCCACGACTTAAGACGCAATACGAGTAGGGGTGAGACATTATGACAGAACAAATAAATACCGAACGTATTGAACGCGGACGTTTTAGAGGTCTACGTGATATTTGGATACGGATGAAGCGAAACCGATTGGCGATGGTGGGGTTAGTAATTATTATCATTCTCATCATTACAGCTATTTTTGCTGATTATATTGCTCCATACGGTTATGCTGAACAGAACTTAGCTAATCAATACCAAACACCGAATGCCGAGCATTGGTTTGGAACGGATGAACTTGGGCGCGATATTTTTAGTCGAGTTGTCTATGGCTCACGGGTATCACTCCGGGTCGGCTTTATCTCAGTAAGTATTTCGATGACGATTGGGGTCGCGATTGGTGCGATTACGGGCTATTATGGTGGTAAAATTGATAATATCTTGATGCGCTTTATTGATATTGTTCAAGCCCTTCCAGATATTTTATTAGCGATTGCGATTATGGCTGCCTTAGGCCCAGGTCTGACGAACTTAATGGTGGCGGTCGGGATTGCTGCAATCCCAGGTTATGCTCGTTTAGTTCGCTCTTCAGTCTTATCATTAAGAGATCAAGAGTTTGTTGAAGCAGCTCGAGCAAACGGTTCAAGTGATGCACGAATTATTTTAAAACACATCATTCCGAACTGTATGGCACCGATCATTGTTCAAGCGACATTAGGGGTGGCTTATGCCATTATTAACGCAGCGGGGCTTAGTTTTATCGGGCTTGGTTTAGAGCCACCTACACCAGAATGGGGTGCGATGTTATCTGGAGGACGTGCTTATATTCGTGACTATCCTCATATGACGTTGTTCCCTGGGTTGGCAATTGTATTAACGATTCTAGCCTTAAACTTACTTGGTGATGGATTGCGTGATGCGCTCGATCCGAAGTTGAAGAGATAGGAGATTATGATGAGTGAATTATTAAATATTAAAAACTTAAGTGTTGAATATCATACAGATAGTGGTGTGGTTCACGCGGTCAATAATCTGAACTTCAAAATCGACAAAAAGCAAACGCACGGGTTAGTTGGAGAGACCGGTGCGGGTAAAACGACTACCGCGAAAGCAATCATGCGACTTATCCAAACTCCGCCAGGAGAGATTACCTCTGGCGAAATCTTTCTAGAAGGGACAGACTTATTAACCGTCCCTGAAAATGAAATGTATAAAATTCGAGGAAATAAAATCTCGATGATTTTCCAAGATCCGATGACGTCATTGAACCCTGTTATGACCGTTGGAGAGCAAATTGAAGAAGTATTAGATTTGCACGAGGATCTGAAAAAAGACCAATTGCGTGAACGCGCAAAAGAAATGCTTAAAGTTGTTGGAATTCGTCCAGAGCGTATTGATGACTACCCTCACCAATTTAGTGGTGGTATGAAGCAACGGGTTGTTATTGCGATGGCATTGGCATGTAATCCTAGTTTGATTATTGCAGACGAACCGACAACCGCATTGGACGTAACAATTCAAGCGCAAGTCCTAGAGTTAATTAAAGACTTAAAAGATCGTTTCGATACTTCGATGATCTTAATTACTCACGACTTGGGTGTCGTTGCAGAGACGTGTGATTATGTTTCTGTTATGTATGGTGGGGCGATTGTAGAACATGGTACGGTTCAAGAAATTTTTGAGCATCCATATCATCCATATACGAAGGGATTGTTTGCTGCGATTCCAAGTATTGACGAAGATGTTGAACGTTTAGCAACAATGAATATGGCGTTACCTGATTTTTCAGTGATTACGCCAGAGTACCGAGAAGTACGTCCTGGACATTTTGTTGCGTTCCCACTAACAGCAGAGATGGAAGGTGAGTTGAATGAGTAACGAAGATGTATTAATTAGTGTCAGAGATCTAACGAAGTACTTCCCGACCAAAGCTGGAGATCTAAAGGCTGTTGACGGTGTTAGCTTCGATATTAAGCGCGGCGAAACACTCGGACTTGTCGGGGAATCGGGTTGTGGGAAATCAACCGTTGGACGTGCGATTATTCGCTTGCATGAGCCGACATCGGGTCAAGTACTGTTTGACGGGGTAGATGTGGCGCAACTGAAGCGAAAAGCAGATATCAATAAAATCCGTCTGGACATGCAAATCGTCTTCCAAGACCCATATTCTTCACTGAACCCACGGATGAGTACCTTTGACTTAATTGCAGAGCCTGCTCGGGTGAATCATCTGTTCAAGTCTGAACGCGAGTTGGAAGCGGCTGTTTACAATATGATGGATACGGTTGGTTTGCGCAGAAGTGTAGCAGGTGCATTCCCTCACGAATTGGATGGTGGGAGCCGTCAACGGATTGGGATTGCGCGGGCACTCATTTTAAAACCAAAATTCATTGTGCTAGATGAGCCAGTATCTGCACTGGACGTTTCAGTTCAAGCGCAAGTGTTGAACTTGATGGATCAGCTGCAAGATGAATTCAACTTAACCTACTTATTCATTTCACATGACTTATCGGTTGTTCGTCATATTAGTGACCGAGTAGCGGTAATGTATTTAGGACAAATTGTTGAGTTAGCAGACTACGATGTATTATTCGAAAACCCATTACATCCATATACAAAAGCATTGCTATCAGCAATTCCAATTCCTAAATATGGATTGCAACGCGAGCGGATTGTCTTGGAAGGAGATGTTCCAAGTCCGGTCAATCCTCCGCAAGGTTGTCGCTTTGCTTCACGGGTCCCATGGATTCCAGCAGAGTATCATGAAGCAGACCCTCAACTGCGTGAAGTGGAACCAGGTCACTGGGTCCGTTGTACTTGCTATCAATATGATGGTCAAGGACATCAACATTAATTGTAACAATCAATACCCTTGCTCAAATCGAGCGGGGGTATTTTTTAAATTATTGCCTTGACTTGTCGGGGCTGAAGTGATAGTATTAGACAACGTAATTATGATGTAGAGAAAGTGTGTCGAAATATTGTCCGGCAACCTTTTTCGCCCGTATACAACAAAAGATCAGCGAGTTTAGATTCAAACAAGCGACAATCTTTTGTATTTTTTTGCCCTTTTTTAGTGAAGAAACACCATTTGATAACAAACCTTAATATTTGTTACCTAATTGTAAACTTCGCCCAATTTTATCGAAGGAGTGAAACTATTTGAGTCAATTTCATACTGTGCCGTATGGTAAGAAAGCAGAACGCCGAAGTTATTCTCGAATTAAAGAAGTGCTTGAAGCACCGAATTTAATTGAGATTCAGACAGATTCTTATGAGTGGTTTTTAGATAAAGGGATTCGAACGATGTTCGAAGATATCTCGCCTATCGTTGACCACACTGAGAACTTAGAGTTACATTTTATTGATTATGAATTAAGAGAGCCAAAATACAACATTGATGAAGCGCGTGCGCATGATGCAAACTACTCTCAACCCATCTATGTGAAGTTGCGTCTAGTGAACCGTGAGACGGGTGAAGTGAAAGAACAAGTTGTGTTTTTCGGTGATTTCCCGATGATGACACCTATGGGAACCTTTATTATCAATGGGGCGGAACGTGTTATCGTCTCCCAATTAGTTCGCTCACCTTCCGTTTATTTCCATGATAAGTTAGATAAAAAGAATCGTCATACCTTTACTTCAACCGTCATTCCAAACCGCGGAGCTTGGTTAGAGTTTGAGACGGATGCGAAAGGCATTGCGTACGTTCGTATTGACCGCACACGTAAATTGCCACTTACGGCCATTGTTCGTGCCTTAGGTTTTGGTTCAGATGAAGAAATCTATGAGATTATGAGTGAGTCCGAACTATTAAACAATACAATCGATAAAGATACGCATAAAAATGCTACGGACTCACGCGTTGAGGAAGCCTTAAAAGATATTTACGAGCGTCTAAGACCCGGTGAACCTAAGACTGCTGAAAGTTCACGGAATTTATTGATTGCTCGTTTCTTCGACCCACGCCGTTATGATTTAGCGCCAGTTGGTCGTTATAAAGTGAACAAAAAACTACACTTAAAATACCGTCTCGTTAACCAAACTTTAGCAGAGACATTAGCAGATCCTGAGACAGGTGAGATTATCTTCCCAGAAGGAACGCTGCTAGATCAACAAAAGATTGATGAATTAGTTCCGTATTTAGATAAGGGCATCAATATGGTCACGCTACATCCTTCTCCAGAAGGTGTGTTAGGTGAGAGTGTTGATGTTCAAATGATTAAAATCTATTCACCGGAAGATCCAGAACAAGTTATTAATATCATTGGTAATGGTAATATTCCAGATGAGATCAAGTCGCTAACGCCAGCAGATATTATTGCGTCAGTGAATTATTACTTATTCTTAGATCAAGGGATTGGAACAACGGATGATATTGACCATTTAGGGAATCGTCGTATTCGTTCGGTAGGTGAATTATTACAAAATCAATTCCGTATCGGTCTATCTCGAATGGAACGTGTCGTACGTGAAAGAATGTCACTACAAGATATCTCATCCATGACGCCGCAACAGTTGATTAATATACGTCCCGTTGTCGCTGCTATCAAAGAATTCTTTGGTTCGAGCCAGTTGTCTCAATTCATGGACCAGTCGAACCCGTTAGGGGAATTAACGCACAAACGTCGTCTTTCTGCCTTAGGACCTGGTGGGTTAACTCGTGACCGAGCCGGGATGGAAGTGCGTGACGTTCACTACTCTCACTACGGTCGTATGTGTCCGATCGAGACACCCGAAGGACCGAACATCGGACTCATTAACTCTTTAGCAACTTACGCTAAAATTAATGAGTTTGGTTTCATTGAGACACCGTATCGTCGCGTAAATAAAGATACACTTCAAGCGACTGATGAAATCCATTATCTTTCTGCTGATGAGGAAGACCTATATGTTGTTGCGCAGGCGAACTCGCTGTTAGATGACGAAGGTTACTTTGTGAACGACACCGTAATGGCTCGCTTCAAGTCCGAGAACTTAGAAGTTCCAGTTAGTCGAGTTGACTACATGGACGTGTCACCGAAGCAAGTTGTATCGGTTGCGACAGCATCCATTCCGTTCTTAGAGAACGACGACTCCAACCGTGCTCTAATGGGAGCGAACATGCAACGTCAAGCCGTGCCATTAATTAAACCTCAATCACCTTTAGTGGGAACAGGAATGGAATACCAAGCGGCGCATGACTCGGGAGCAGCTTTAATATGCAGTCGTCCAGGTAAAGTGGAATACGTTGATGCAAGTCGTATTCGCATTAAATTATCGGACGAATCTTACGATGATTACTACTTAACTAAGTTTGCACGCTCGAACGCCGGTACATGTTATAACCAACAACCGATTGTTGAGGTTGGAGAAAGCGTCGAAAAAGGCGAAATCCTAGCAGACGGCCCATCAATGCAAAATGGCGAGATGGCCCTAGGTCAAAACCCACTCGTTGCCTTTATGACTTGGGAAGGTTATAACTACGAGGACGCGATCATTATGTCAGAGCGTTTAGTCAAAGATGATGTCTATACTTCAATTCATATTGAAGAGTACGAATCTGAAGCGCGCGAAACAAAATTAGGACCAGAAGAAATTACGCGAGAAATACCAAACGTTTCAGAAGAAGCTTTAAAATACTTAGATAAAGATGGCATCATTACTATCGGGGCAGAAGTTCGCGACGGCGATATCTTGGTCGGTAAAGTGACCCCGAAAGGTGTCACTGAATTATCGGCAGAGGAACGCTTACTTCACGCTATCTTTGGTGAAAAAGCTCGAGAAGTTCGTGATACTTCACTTCGTGTTCCACACGGTGGAGGCGGAATCGTCCATGATGTGAAGATCTTTACGCGTGAAAATGGTGACGAACTTCAACCCGGCGTGAACAAATTAGTCCGAGTCTATATCGTTCAAAAACGTAAAATTCAAGAAGGAGATAAGATGGCCGGACGCCACGGTAACAAAGGGGTTGTATCTCTCGTTGTTCCGGAAGAAGATATGCCATTCTTACCAGATGGTACATCCGTTGATATCTTATTAAACCCACTTGGGGTTCCTTCTCGGATGAATATCGGACAAGTATTTGAACTACACTTAGGAATGGCGGCCCGCTCACTTGGCATCAAGATTGCGACACCGGTCTTTGACGGGGCAAGTGAAGATGATGTCTGGGAGACAGTTCAAGAAGCAGGCCTCAATGAAGATGCTAAAACCATTCTTTACGATGGTCGTACCGGAGAGCCATTTGACCGTAAAGTATCCGTTGGTGTGATGTACATGCTGAAACTTGGACACATGGTCGACGATAAGATTCATGCGCGTTCAACAGGCCCTTACTCACTTGTTACACAACAACCGTTGGGTGGTAAAGCTCAATTCGGTGGACAACGTTTCGGAGAGATGGAAGTCTGGGCGCTTGAAGCGTACGGTGCGGCTTATACATTACAAGAAATCCTAACCTACAAGTCAGATGACGTGGTCGGACGTGTTAAAACTTACGAAGCCATTGTCAAAGGAGATCCAATTCCAAAACCAGGCGTTCCAGAATCATTCCGCGTCTTAGTGAAAGAATTACAATCTTTAGGATTAGACTTACGGGTATTAAATGAATTCGATGAAGAAATCGATCTGCAAGATGATGATGAAGATGATGTAATCAATCTGAATGCATTAGATCAGTATAAAGAAGATCAAAAAAATGCCGGTAAGAGCCAAAATGAAGTGAAAGATAACGACACCACTGCGGTTACCGACGAGGCGTAATCGCAACGAGTCGTCATAATCGAGTAGGTATGTATCAGGGATAAATAAGGAGGTTTGCCCTTTGATAGATGTGAATACATTTGAATCGATGGAGATTGGCTTGGCCTCTCCAGAGAAAATCCGTAGTTGGTCATACGGCGAAGTCAAGAAACCAGAGACCATCAACTACCGTACATTAAAACCAGAAAAAGACGGCTTATTCTGTGAAAGAATATTTGGTCCAAGTAAAGATTGGGAATGTTCATGTGGTAAGTATAAACGCATTCGTTATAAAGGACGTGTCTGCGAACGATGTGGCGTTGAAGTTACCCGTTCTAAGGTACGCCGTGAACGAATGGGGCATATTGAGTTAGCAGCACCTGTAACTCATATTTGGTATTTCAAAGGAATACCAAGTCGTATGGGACTCATCTTAGATATGAGCCCACGATTATTAGAAGAAGTTATTTATTTCGCTTCTTATATTGTGATTGATGCAGGAGATACTCCGTTAGAGCCTAAGTCACTTTTAACAGAAGCAGAATATCGCGAGAAACGTCGCGAATACGGCAACCGCTTTGTTGCGAAAATGGGTGCCGAAGCAATTAAAGATTTGCTTGAAGCGGTCGATATCGAAGGGGAAGTTGCGGAGTTAAAAGAAGAGTTGAAGACCTCTACCGGTCAAAAACGGACACGCGCAATTCGCCGTCTTGATATTTTAGACTCATTCTTAGCGTCAGGGAATCAACCATCATGGATGGTAATGGAAGCTTTACCTGTCATTCCACCTGAGTTGCGTCCAATGGTGCAACTTGAAGGGGGACGCTTTGCGACGAGTGACTTAAACGACTTATATCGTCGAGTTATCAACCGTAACAACCGACTCAAGCGATTGTTAGATTTAGGAGCTCCTGGTATTATCGTTCAAAATGAGAAACGTATGCTGCAAGAAGCGGTCGACTCGTTAGTCGATAACGGTCGTCGCGGTCGCGCAGTGACAGGACCAGGTAATCGTCCGTTGAAGTCACTATCTCATATGTTGAAAGGAAAACAAGGTCGTTTCCGTCAAAACTTACTCGGTAAGCGAGTCGACTACTCAGGTCGTTCGGTGATCGTCGTAGGTCCTTCACTTAAGATGTACCAATGTGGTCTTCCTAAGGAAATGGCTGTTGAATTATTCAAACCTTTCATTATGAAAGAATTAGTTGAACGAGAAATTGCAGGCAACATCAAAAATGCAAAACGCATGATTGAAACATTAAATGATGCGATCTGGCCAGTGGTTGAAGAAGTCATCCGTGAGCATCCAGTCCTACTGAACCGCGCACCGACCCTTCACCGTTTAGGGATTCAAGCATTTGAGCCGGTGTTAGTTGATGGTAAAGCCATCCGTCTACACCCGTTAGTCTGTGAAGCTTATAACGCGGACTTTGACGGAGACCAAATGGCGGTTCACGTGCCGTTATCAGAAGAAGCGCAAGCTGAAGCACGTATCCTAATGTTAGCGGCAACGCACATTCTGAACCCAAAAGACGGAAAACCTGTTGTTACACCATCTCAAGATATGGTGTTGGGGAACTATTACCTCACGCTGGAAGAAGAAGGACGCGAAGGCGAAGGGATGTACTTCTCAAGCCCAAGCGAGATGGAGATGGCTTATTACGAAGGGTATGTTCACTTACATACACGTATTGCGTTACCAGCAAGTGCCTTCCCAGAGAAGCCGTTCACTGAAAGTCAACGCAACAAATTAATGGTTACAACGGTTGGTAAGGTAATCTTTAACAGTATTATGCCAGCCGAATTCCCGTACTTAAACGAGCCAACAATGGAGAACTTATTGGAATCCACACCGGATAAGTATTTCTTAGAGGTAGGCCAAGACGTTAAAGAAACCATCGCTTCAATGGAATTGGTGCCGCCATTTAAGAAAAAACACTTAGGAAATATCATTTCTGAAGTCTTCAAACGATACCAAGTAACGGAAACATCCAACATGCTAGATAAGTTGAAGAACTTAGGTTATAAATATTCAACAAAATCCGGTATTACGGTTGGGGTAGCTGACGTTATCCGTCTTGATACGAAACAAGAAATCTTAGATGAAGCTCACGCAAAAGTGGACAATATTACAAAACAATATCGTCGAGGATTGATTACAGAAGACGAGCGTTATGAGAGCGTCATTCGTACATGGGAGAAAGCCCGTGAATCAATTGCTGACCAACTAGTAGCTTCCTTACCACGTCTGAACCCAATCAATATGATGGCGGACTCAGGAGCTCGTGGTAACATCTCGAACTTCACTCAGTTAGCGGGGATGCGTGGGAACATGGCAGCGCCAAGTGGTAAGATTATCGAACTTCCAATTACTTCGAACTTCCGTGAAGGCTTGACGGTTATGGAGATGTTTATCTCGACGCACGGGGCACGTAAAGGGATGACTGATACGGCGCTGAAGACAGCCGACTCGGGATACTTAACACGTCGTCTCGTTGACGTAGCACAAGATGTGATTGTGCGTGAAGAGGACTGTGGAACCGACAAAGGGCTTGAAATCCGTGTTATCTCAGACGGTAACCGCGTAGTTGAGTCACTTGAAGAACGCTTGACAGGCCGTTATGCGCATAAGAGCGTCTTCCACCCAGAAACGGGCGAAACCATTGTTGCTTCAGGTCAATTGATTACGGAAGATTTGGCTAACGAAATCGTTAAAGCGGGTATCGAAACCGTTACGATTCGTTCCGTCTTTACATGTAATTGTAACCATGGCGTATGTAAGAAATGTTATGGTATTAACTTAGCAACTGGTGAACAAGTTGAAGTAGGCGAAGCTGTCGGAACGATCGCAGCGCAATCTATCGGTGAACCCGGAACGCAATTAACCATGCGTACCTTCCATACGGGTGGGGTTGCTGGTGGTGGCGACATTACCCAAGGTTTACCGCGGATTCAAGAAATCTTTGAAGCGCGAAATCCAAAAGGACAAGCACAAATTACGGAAGTATCGGGTGTGGTTGAATCAATCGAAGAGAAAGCATCCGACCGTACAAAAGATATTACAATTAAAGGGGCAACGGATACGCGTACATATAACGTGCCATTCCAGTCTCGTGTAAAGGTTGCCGAAGGCGATACCGTTAAGCGTGGTCAGCCATTAACGGAAGGGTCCATTAATCCGAAAGAGTTACTTCGCGTGACGGACGTTATTACCGTTCAAGAATATCTATTAAATGAAGTGCAACAAGTCTATCGTGGACAAGGGGTTGAGATCGGTGACAAGCATATCGAAGTAATGGTTCGCCAAATGCTTCGCAAGGTCCGCGTAATGGACCCTGCTTCGACCGAAATCTTGCCGGGTGCATTAATGGATATTGCTGACTTTACACGTGCGAACGAAGAAGCGATTCGCACAGGTGAAGTTCCAGCGACGGCACGCCCAGTATTACTAGGAATTACTAAAGCAGCCCTTGAAACAAAATCATTTATTTCGGCAGCTTCCTTCCAAGAAACAACACGTGTCTTAACGGATGCGGCGATTCGCGGAGATCGCGACCGTCTAATCGGCTTGAAAGAGAACGTCATTATCGGGAAGTTAATTCCAGCAGGAACGGGAATGCCACGCTACCGCAAGACTGAAACGTCCACGCAACCCATTATTCAAGAATTATTGGATGAAGAAGAGCGTAAACGTGAAGAAGAAGCGGCGCATAAAGAGGCAGAACGGGTTGCTGAAACAGCAAAATCCGAAGATAACTAATCATATCATTATAAGGAGCAAGGGATGCGTCCCGTGCTCCTTATTTTTATGCGACAAACCAAAGGTAGAGATGCCAGCCAATAATAATCGAAAGGATAAATGGGAACGGTTGATTCCATTGACGCACACGGATGTTGTGACACAACCAACTTATCAGACCAACTGTCGAAATACCGAAGAAATAATAGGCAAGCAAATAAGGCGACACTAATAAACTGAAGGAAATCATCAACTTAATATCCGCTCCTCCGATTTTTTCCGGTGAGAGAAAGTAAAAGACAATTAAAAGAAATCCGACATAACAAAACGAGGTAAAATATAATGGATAACTTTGATTTATTAATAGAAGAAAAACGCTAAGAAATTGGAGCGTATCCGGTACCCACATCGCTTCTTGATCCATCAATATCATTAATAAGATCGTTATGAACCATAATAGATGCCACAATATCGAATCGGACGGGAAAAGGATATAAATCAAACAAAAGCTTATCCCTGACAATAGTTCACCCCAAAAGTAATAACGACCGAGGTATTGTCCACAATAATCACAGCGAAATCTAAACCATAGCGATGACAACACTGGAATTAAATGAAACCATCGAAGTCTCTGATTGCAAAAGTCGCACTGGGATCGTCGCATTAAGTTAACTTGGTGATAGGCCCAATCATAAGCAAAACATTGTCCAAATGAACCGCAGATGGCTCCAATTAGAAAGTAACATAAAAACATTATTATTCCTCCTCGTATAATAAATGTAGTCTTAAATGAATGATTTTTAAGACTTTAAACTTGTTACCCCTTTCGGGGTATAATTGTTTGTAAAGATTGAGGTTGCCCAATTCCTCCTCGTATAATAAATGTAGTCTTAAATGAATGATTTTTAAGACTTTAAACTTGTTACCCCTTTCGGGGTATAATTGTTTGTAA
>NZ_PKHE01000006.1:0-82252 GCF_002847645.1 Falseniella ignava | reverse complement strand
ACTTGCATGTATTAGGCACGCCGCCAGCGTTCATCCTGAGCCAGGATCAAACTCTCATGAAAGATCATGAGTCTCGATTGACTCTAAACTTTTTACTAGCTTTTGTTTTTTTAATTGGTTGCCTCCAACTACGTTTCGAATTTATCGTTGTTCCAACTTGCGTTGGACCCTTTCACATTTGGTGTGTTTGTCTTTGTTCAGTTTTCAATGAGCTTGTGTCGCCTCCAAGAAGCAACTTCTATATAATAACAAGGTTAATTTGAGAAGTCAATACTTTTTTCAAATTATTTTATTATTATTTTTCTTCGTTCGTTTCAAACGAAGAAGACATGAATTATATTATCATCTTTGAAGTTATTCGTCAACTGTTTTTTACAAGAATTTAATCTTTTTAACATTGACGTTCGTCTTCGTGACGACAAGAGATAATATACCATGTCTTCGTCTTGGTTGTCAATCTATTTTTTACTTTTATTTTAAAACATCTTCATAACCTGGTTTTTCAAGCAAAGCAAACATATTCCGCTTATAATCTTCTACACCTGGTTGATTGAATGGGTTGATACCTGTTAAGTACCCACTCACACCCACTGCGAGTTCAAAGAAGACAATTAGATAAGCTAAGGATGCCTCAGTCATATCTTCTAACTCGATATGTAAATTAGGTACGCCACCTTGTGCGTGTGCCATCTGTGTTCCTAAGAAAGCTTTGTGATTAATCTCATTTATGTCTTTTCCTTCAATATAACCTAACTGGTCCAAATCATCCTCTTCGGCTGGAATTGTTAATTTTACTGTTGGGTTAGCAATTGTAATCACAGTCTCGAAAATATTGCGAATTCCATCTTGGATGATTTGGCCAATTGAGTGTAGATCTGTTGAAAAATTGGCACTCATCGGGAAGATACCTTTCATATCCTTACCTTCTGATTCACCAAACAATTGTTTCCACCATTCTGCAAAATATTGTAAAGAAGGTTCATAATTAGCAAGAATCTCAATATTTTTACCTTTACGATGTAAAACATTACGAATAGCTACATATTGTAGCATATCATTTTGAGCGTAATCTGCATTGATATATTCATCGAATGCTTCTTTAGCACTTACCATCAATTGTTTGATATCTCCACCTGCAACTGCAATCGGTAATAAACCTACTGCTGTTAATACTGTAAATCGACCTCCAATTCCATCTGGGATTACAAATGTTTCATGGCCTTCTTGGTCCGCTACAGACTTCAAAGCACCTTTTTCTGCGTCAGTTGTCGCGTAAATACGGCGATTTGCCTCTCCATGACCATATTTTTCGATTAACTTTTCTTTAAATAATCTAAAGGCAATCGAAGGTTCTGTAGTTGTTCCTGATTTAGAGATAACATTAATCGAAAAATCTTTTCCTTCTATTAAATGAAGTAATTCTTGATGATAAGTCGCACTGATGTTATTTCCTGCAAAAAACACTTGTGTTTTCTTTTCTTTTTGGAACGTAAGATTGTAAAATGTTCCATTTAAAAATTCAATCGCAGCCCGAGCTCCTAAATAGGATCCCCCTATACCAATCACAATAAGGACATCGGATGTTTCATTGATTTTCTCAGCTGCTTTTTGGATCCGTTCAAATTCTTGAACATCCATATGATCTGGCCAGTTGACCCAATCCGTATATTCGCTACCTGCACCGGTTTTATTTAATAACGTATCATAAGCAAGTTCGACAAATGGTTGGATTTGATCAATCTCATGCGCTCTCAAATAAGTTTTGTCGATGGCATGACTGAATTTTAGTTGACTCATATTTACACTTCTTTCTTATTTATTTTGGATATTCTTTAATGCCTCTTCAATAATACTAGGCATTTGTTGTTTTAGTGTTTTAAAACCAATTTTAGGAGTATGACGTCTTGGAATTTTCTTATTCCGTGCAGGATATGTCGGGACATTCGTCTTTTCTAGTGCACGCATTGATAAACTGATTTTATGTGAATATTCATCAATATCAATAATAATCACTCGAACTTGTTGGCCTATTTTGACAAAACTACTCAAATCTTCAATATAACCGTGATGGCATTCTGAGATATGGACGAGCCCTTGAGTTTGATCATCGAGTTTGACAAAGACACCGTAGTTTTGAATACCTGAAACTACTCCCTCGATGACATCCCCGATTTTATATTCTCGTGTCATCTAGACACCTTCCTATTCAAGAATATCAATTGACTCAATTATCACATCTTCAATTGGGCGGTCTGCAGGATTTGTTGGCACAGATTCAATTTTTTCAACAATATCCATTCCTTTTGTCACATGACCAAATACAGTATGGCGAGAATCTAGCCACGGTGTACCTCCGACTTCTCCGTATGCCTCAACCACCACTTGTGGTAGGTTTAATGCTTCTAATTGCCCTAACATAGACAATGGCACTTGAGATGCTGTTACAATAAAGAATTGACTGCCATTCGTATTTGGTCCAGCATTAGCCATTGATAAAGCTCCACGTAGGTGATAATAATTTTCTGAAAACTCATCTTCAAATTTATTACCATAAATACTTTCTCCACCTGCGCCTGTCCCTGTTGGGTCTCCTCCTTGTATCATAAAGTCCTTAATAATACGGTGAAAAATGACGCCGTCATAGTAACCTTCTTTAGCTAAAGATTTAAAATTGTTTACCGCTTTGGGCGCTGCGTCTTCGAACAACGCTATTTCAATATCTCCCATGTTGGTATGGATGGTAACATCCGTTGATAATTTTTCTGGTTGTGTTTGTGGATACTCTGACATTTTAAAAATTCATCCTTCCTAAATTATTCATCTCTTTTATCTTAAATCACTTTACCTTATTCTACAAACATTTTATAGTTATCATTTAGAATATTTGATATGATAGACCTACATCATAATAATTATTCAAGGGAATGAGACAATGAACTATCCATTAATAGCTGCTTTTTCAGCAATTTTATTTGCCCAATTTATTAAATATCCAATTGCATTACTCGCAAAAAAATCTAGTCCTACCTTAAGTATCATGACATCAACTGGTGGGATGCCAAGTTCACACTCTGCTGCTGTAGCCAGTTTAACGACTGCTTTAATTTTGCAAAATGGTTTTAGCTCTCCATTGGTAGCAATTGCTTCGGTATTCGGAGTCATTGTGATGTTTGATTCAATGGGGGTCCGACGACAAAGTGGTGAACAAGGTATTATTTTAGATATTTTAGCACGAAAATATATGAAAGAATTAGAATCTGAGAAGTTTCACCATCCAACTCAAGATTATGACGAAAGCAAAGATGATTTCAATCCATTTACTCTAGAATACAAACTTTCAAATATCGAAGAGTACGAATCTATGATTATTCGACGCTACCTCGGCCACAAACCGAGCGAAGTGATTGTCGGAACGTTCACTGGCGCAATGGTCGCAATCATATTATGGATTTTTATCGGTTAAAAGTTACATAAGAAACGAGGTTATTATGCATATTCACGAAGTTACAATTGTCGGCGCTGGTCCGGCAGGTCTTTTTACAACTTTTTACGCAGGTTTGCGTTCATTAGATGTTCATCTCATAGAAAGTTTAGATGAATTAGGCGGACAGCCAAATCATCTCTATCCAGAAAAAAATATTTATGATATTCCGGGACACCCGGCAATTAAAGGATCTGAATTGATTAATCAACTGACAGAACAAATGCAACGCTATCAGCCCAAAATTACACTTGGCGAACAAGTATTAACTGTGACCCCTATCTTGCAAGATAACCAACTATCTTATTACGAGATCGAAACACAAAAAAATACTTACTATTCTCGAACTGTCATTGTCGCTGCTGGAAATGGTGCATTTACACCCAGAAAACTTACAACCCAATCATTAACCCCTGAGTTTGAATCCCATATCCATTATTTTATAAAAGATTTACAACACTTCTCCGGAAAGAATGTTACGATATTCGGTGGTGGCGACTCAGCAGTTGATTGGGCGCTTGAACTTAGCAAAGTCGCAAAGTCCGTTGCAATTGTTCATCGAAGAGATCAGTTTCGAGCTCTTGAAAGCAATGTAAATGCAATGGAAAAACGAGGCGTTCAAATCCACACATCTAGTCAACTCAAATCTATTCAAGGAACAGAGAGAATTGAATCACTCACACTTGATCATATTCAATCTAAAGAAGTACTGACATTACCGATTGATGAAATTGTAGTTGCTTACGGTTATTCAATGAATTTAGGCCCAATTAAAAAATGGGGATTTGATTTTAAACGTAATGCTATTGAAGTTAGCTCTTTCCTTGAAACTAATTTACCTGGAATTTATGCTGTAGGAGATATTGCAACTTATTCCGAAAAAATTAAGTTAATTGCCATTAGCTTTAGTGAAGGAATTAAAGCGATAAATCACATTGTCACTCAACTGTATCCAAACGATCAAAGTCATTCAATCCATATTACACATCAATAAATAATGGAGGAATTTTAATGAATAATAATTTTGTAACGAACAATCAACTTGAACAACATGCCCATAATTTATTAGAGCAGCGTGGCGTTAAATTAGAATATATTGCTTCCATTGTATATGATTTACAAAAAGAATATGTCGATGATTTAACGATGGATCAATGTTTAGAGAATGTAATTGCTGTGATGCGTAAGCGAGAAGTCCAAAATGCAGTTATCACAGGGATTGAAATCGACATTGCCGCAGAAAATGAGCAATTCTCACCTATTTTAACTCAAATGCTTCTTAACGATGAAGGGTTGTACGGTATCGATGAAATATTAGTTTTGTCTATCGTAAATGTCTACGGTTCAATTGGCTTAACAAACTTTGGTTACGTTGATAAACTCAAACCAGGAATTATTGGGGTATTAAATAGTGAAAAACGCACTTCATGCAACACATTCATCGATGATATTGTAGGCGCATTAGCCGCTGCTGCTGCGAGCCGTATTGCTCACTCTCAACCTTCTCAATTCGAAATGAAAGTCCAAGAAAAACTTGGCCGTCACCCACAATCCTAAAAATATAAAAAATAAGGCTATTACCTTTCACTAACTCAACTTCTACTGGAAGTGTGTAGTTGGAAAGGCAATAGCCTTTTTAATTTGCATGTTATTCATTGGATAATTCACATCGATACATTGAAATTCGATATTGTAGTACAAGTAACAATAGCGCAAAACCTATCAAAAACGCAATCAGAAATAATTCTGGGGGTAAGATATAAATTACTGGGTCTGTTTGTGGGTTGAATAGCCAGTTATCATTGCGGAATAATATTTGATGAAAAAGAATAAAAAATTGATCAAAAAACAATCCAACTAACCCCACGACCATAATCAAACCATACTTCAAATAGGTGAGCAAACGAATGCTTCCCATTAAATCTTCCCATGCATTGGATTTTTTTCTAATTTTAGGATAACTCGCGAGCAATAAAATAAAGAGACCTAATACAATTTGGAAGATAATTTTCACTTCATAGAAATGACTTACAGCAGCCGAACTACTTGAAAGAAATGTCATTTTAAAAGGATAAAAAGGAATTAAAATAAAGCGGACAAGTTCTAAATATGTTGTCATCGTTTCAGCCGTAGTCAAATGCACGACCTCTCCCAGAGGAAATAGCCAGAGCAATACGCGATAAATCGGAATCGTCAGTAATGTCGCGCCTAAAATAGCTAGGCAAAAAATAAAAGTTACATCATATATTACCAATCCATAACGTTTGAAAACATCCATACGTATATACCTCTTATTAGACCTTACGCTGTTTAATCACAAAATCTTTACTGTTGCTTAATGTTTTATTCGAAGTCACTTTATTTTTAGACGTTTTTTTCTCAAATTGCTTATTCTTCCTTCGGCGTTTAAAAGGTTTTTCCTGCGCTGTCTTTTTAAATTGACTATCCTTTTTCTTACATTGTTCATTTTTATTTCGTGTTGATACTTGATGTTTTTGTGACTTTCCTTTTTTAGGTCTCCCCTTATGGATGGTTGAATAATTTTCTTTCAATTTATTGTATTCCAACTCAGCGGATTCTTTCGCCAATACAAAATAAGCACAACCAAAATTACAATATTCTTTTAAATAGTCGTCTAAAAAATCTATTTGCTGATCTTTAGGAACTTTCGGAGTATTTAGTTGATAAAATCCTCTCAAACGAAGTTTTTCATGGCCCCAGTCTCCTACAATAAAATCATATTTTTCAAAAAAAGGATCGTAGAGCTTCTTTAGGGCTTCAATATCAAATCCTTCTCGAAAATCCATGGCTAACTTATAAGTAGTATCGTTAATTTGATAGATTCCTTCATCTAACATCGTAATTGAAACTTCTTCTAACTCTTGGTGTAGTACATCTACCAAAATCTCACCAATTTGATCAGTTAAACTTGTTTCTTTATGACTCATTCTCATCCCCCTTTCTTTTAAATTTTACCTATCTCTTAATTTTATACCTTTAAATCAAAAATAAAAACTTCCAAATAATTTAGGCATTATTTGGAAGTTAAACAATGAATCTTTTAAAGCTACTAAGCGGCTATAACAGGAGTAAAACTTCCCAAAAAGATATACGCAATAACCATGAGTACCATATAGCCTAATACATAGAGCAACCACTCGCGTGGAATCATCGGTATTTTTATTTCAAGCACAAAACCGACTGCTAATATCGCCATAACAACGCATAAAATAACATAAAACACTGTACTTGGAATAATATAAGCCAATAAACAAATTAAAGGTATTAAGATTGCAATCGCTTCTAATGGCAAACCAGTTGAAGAATGCGAAAAAATAATAGGTGATTCAACACCATAATATGCTATCCTCAATACTACAGCTAATAAAAATATTGCTCCAACAATCACTGCAATGATTGATCCATAGGAAATACTATTCAAAAGAACAACTGGAAGTACTCCATAAACGACTACATAGGAAAGTGCTAATATTTGTTGGTCAAACACTGGATTTGTCGACGTTTCGTCTTGAATGAACCATTGTGACAAAACAAACGCAACCGATGCAATCATTAACGAAATCAAAACGTAGTGTGACTGAGCAATTAATGCAAAGCCGATTCCTACCGTTCCAAAAAATAAACTAAATAATGAAAATGCATTTTTTTGATTTAATAAATGAAACATTTGTTTCCAACCTCCTTCTATCAATTATTCTTATCTATTATTTTACATGGTTAAGGCAATTATTACAATGGATAAAATCCCCATTTTCCCTATTCAAAATCTTACCCATAAACTACAAACCTATGACAACTTAGCAATTGTTTGACGTTCGAAAAGAATTCAAGGTATAATGATGTTATCATTATTCACCTGAAAGGAGATTTATAATGACTGAATGGAAAATCGTGACAGACTCAGGTTCTGCCATCCGAACGTTACCTACGAATAAAAATATAAAATTCGATGTTGCTCCATTAACGATTCGACTCGGACAACAAGAATTTGTTGATGATGCTCAGTTAGACTTAGAAAATTTTGTTCAAACAATGCATGAAGCAAAAGAGAAGTCATCGAGCGCCTGTCCATCACCGGATGTTTATGCCCAACATTTTGAAGGGGCCAATAAAATTATTTGTTTTACTATTACAGGTCAGCTTTCTGGTAGTTTTAATAGTGCGAGAATCGGTGCCACCCTCGCCCAGGAAAAAAATAATTCTTTGGACATTTATATCCATGATAGTCGCTCTGCTGGAGGTGAAATGGATTTATTAATTCATAAAGCGGTAGAATTGATTGAGGAAAATCCAAATCAATCTATTGAAGAACTTGCGCAAAAGATTCAAGCCTATCATGAAAACACTCATGTAGCAATTATGCTTGAATCTGTTAAAAACTTAGCCAATAACGGTCGTGTATCAAAGTTAATTAGCGCTGTTATAGGAATGATGGGCATTCGTTTAATTGGAACACGTACTAACGAGGGAACCATTGAGTTGAATCACAAAGTTCGAGGTCAAGCACGAGGTATCCGTGCGATGGTTGATGATATGGTTAAGAACGGCTACCGAGGCGGAAGAATTTATCTGAACCATATACTGTGTGAATCTTTAGCCCAAGAAGTATCTGATGAAATAACTAAACTATTTCCTGAAGCCGATATTCATATCAACTGCGGGAGCGCTTTATGCTCATTTTACGCTGAAACTAACGGCATTATTATCGGCTATGAAACAATATAATAGATAAAAAAACCACTTTGACGAATATTATTACACTCTGTAAAGTAGACTCATTATTTATATGCCTACTCCACTGAGGGTGTTTTAAAAATACGTTAAGTGGTTTTTTTAATTTGTCTTTAATTACGAGTGAGAATCAATAAAACAATTAACTTTTCGAATTATATCTTGAATTACAGCATCTTTTTCATGGAGCAAGTTGTGACCTGTGTGTTCGTACTCATATCCGTATCCAAGGTATAAGTGATTTAAGGCATGATCTATAGCGCGAATATCGACTAAGTCATCACCTTGACTCATAAAAATTAAAACAGGAATATGGATTGAATCATAATAATTTAATTGAAGCATCTGCTCACTTGCTGCCATCGAAGATGCCAACCAAGATAATGTTCCTCCAACAGTTGGATTGACTTCAAACTTACGTGATATCTTCTGCATGTAATTTATACGTGCTTGACTGTATGACATTTTAGGCATCAATGTTAATTCATCACTTTGATCTTTTGAAAACACAGCCGGTACAATCATATCTTGAAATGGAATGGCTCGATGCCCTTGCCCTGAAAGCTTAAGTGTCTTACTTAATAATGAAGCAAATGCCGCCGAAAAAGGTCGCGTGTTAATTGCGAGCATAGGTGAAGATAAGATAACACCTTGTATCGTCTCAGGATATTGCTTAGCATAGCGCATCGAAATCATGCCACCCATTGAGTGTCCCATTAAATAACATGGTCCAGAAAAATGATATGTTTGTTTTGCATGATCGATAAGACGATAAAGATCATTAACAAACTGATCAAAGAAATCAATATAAACGCGTGTATCTTTCGCATTAACTTTTGAATCTCCATGACCGCGTACATCATAAAGCAATACATTGCAATTAAGTCGAAGTAAGTAATAAATAATTTCAAAGTACTTTTCTTTATTTTCAATAAAACCATGCGTAAAAATAATCGTTGGGAATTCCTCTTTTTTTAAATAGAAATCATAATGTAAATTGAAATTTGAGATAGGAATTTGGTTCGAAATTAAATAGTTTTGCACATATGGCAATACTTGCTGATCCATCTTTGTTTGATAATTTTTCTCACTTACCCAATCAAAATCATTTGGGAAACCATCTTGAGACTCGTCAAGTTTGAACGTATGTGAGGGCTGATTATCTTTTTGGTTTTTTAAATCATAAAACAACTTATAGGCTAAGTATCCTCCTACCCCATAGGTCAGTCGCTGTCCCCATTTATCTATTTGACCCATCAATTAACACTCCTATTCTTGTTGACTATTTGTACCCACTTCTAAATTATTAGGCCGTGATTGAATTAGAAGTGGATCAACAATTTCATATCCCATTTCTCTATACCCATCAATCATTCGCTCTAATGCTTCATAGGTCCACTTACGGTCATGCATTAATATATTAGCTCCTTTGCGTAAGTAATCCGTTGTTAAGGAAATTTCCGCCAGCGCATCACCATCTAAATATTCATCTTGCCAGTCATAACCAAAGTTCCAGGTAAATAATTGCATACCTAATTCATTACAAACCTTCAAAGTATCTAAGTTATATAATCCAAAAGGAGGTCTGAACCAACGGGCAGGTTCGCCGGTAATTTCTTCAATCAACTCACTTGTACGGGCGATTTCTTCATATTGTTCTTCATAAGTCAACTCTTTTAAGTTTTGATGGTAAGTTGTATGGTTCCCAATCTCAAATCCCATATCATAGACTTCTTTAAGAATCAAGCGCCCACGTTCACCCTCTAAAAACATGCCGTTTACTAAGAAAATCGCATTAACATTTTTTGATTTCATCAATTTCGCCATCTCAAGCATATAGCTATCAGGCTCTGCCGGACCATCGTCAAAGGTAAAGAGTAACACATTTTCAGAACTTCGCTCATCCATTGGAAAAATCTCCGACGAAATATCCGGGTCATCGTAGATGGTGTAAGCATATCCAGACTCATTTGGTGTTGCATAATGTTGATAATCTGTCCATACACGGTGTGTTACAGCAGTGCCTTCAGTCGTTGCACTCGATTCCTCTATTGTCTCAACAGAATCAGCCATTTCTTCTGCCGTTTCAACTTCTTGGGATGTTATTTCTTCCTGTTGTGATGAATATTGATTGGCTTGACTATTGACGCAACCTGCTAAAACACTTAACGTTAGCATAGTTAGGCTACATATTTTCAAAGCTTGCATCGTTTTATGCTCCTTTTCAGTTATTGTATTTAATGTATAAAATTAGATTAGATTCTTTCATAGAATGTCTTCTACTGTAAAATTCATTATACATTAATTAATAATCTTTACTAGTAAAGGATGGTTTTTCAGAAAAAACTTGACGTACTTGGAGTCCAATATAAGGAAAGTAGATTAATTGTATCGCACCACCAGAATGAGTTGAAAAATATGGCTTACCTAATGCTTCTACCCGTTCAATTACCTCTGAATGTGGGTGGTGATAGTGATTATTTTCACCAGCTGAATTTAATAAAAGTTTTGCCTCAATAATTGACAGAAAAGTCTCCGACGAACTATGTCGACTTCCATGGTGACTTAAAAGTAGAATATCCGGTGAAAAACTTGGAAATTGTTGTATAAAACGTTCTTCGAAAGGAGTTGACATATCGCCTAAAGTTAGAAATGAAAGGTTGCCTATTTTTAATCGTACCCCAATACTATGATCGTTACTAAGACTGGTGCTCATTGTCAGTTCATCGGAAGTTAAACTAGCTAACTGGATTGATTCATTCCAAACTTTATACAGATGACCTTCTGGAATGCCTTGAAAACTTACATTTTGAAATGTATTTTTTTGTTCAACAATAAAATCATCAGCCATTAGGTTATCCAACAACAATACTGATTCTACTGGAAAAGTTTCTAAAATTGCTGGTAAATTTCCAACATGATCTAAATCTAAATGAGTTAAAATAATCCCAGACAATGACTGGACACCGAGTGCTTTCATAGCAGGAATGATATTGTAATGAGCATATCGACGATCGATTTGTTTTGTATCGTAGGCGTATTTACCTCCGGTATCAATCAACCAAGTCCCTTGATTAAATGGCAACTGGTACAACACTGCCATCCCTTGACCAACATCAATGATCGTTATTTTCGTTGTAAAATTACAATAAGGATAAACGCATATTAATAAGAGATAGGTAATCGTAACAACGAGCAATCGACGTTTCTTTTCTTTTGAATATAATTGATACAATGCTACGATCATTAAGCAGATAAACAGTCCATGCGGCAAATAACCTAGAATAATCGATGGAGAGATTGATGATAAAATCTCAAAAAAGTTAATCATTATTTCTGCAATCGCATCGAACCCGCGGATGAAAATACGATGAAAGGGTTCAGGAAGAAAAATGATCCATCCCGACAGCAACATAAAAGGCAAAATAATTTTCTCAAATAAAATCCCTATCAAAGTCATCGTAATAATTTGAGCGAGATGCAACATATATTGGCTCTGAAGCATAATCGGCCAAGTAAATAGGATGATAGCCATACTCACTTTAAAGGTATCTCGTAATGATAGCATCACCGATGAATTCGGGCTAAAGATTAAAACATAGGATATTAAAAAACTTAGGATATATCCTATGGACCAAACTTCATAAGGATTAATGATTAACAAAGTGATACTAAGAATTGATAATAAATCAACTCGTGACACGCATTGAGTTCGACGCATGATATGGGGGGTGACATATAACATAAACATCGAACGCGTTACGCCAATCGGCCAATCAATCAGACTCGCATAACAAATTAAAATAGCAAACACGATATAATATGCATAATCATTTAAGATACTCATTCTTTTTAGAAAATAACTAAAGTAAGAATGCAGCATCACAATATGAAAACCAGAAATTGCAAATAAATGCATTACGCCCATAATTTGAAAAGTATCACGTTGGTCTCGGTAAAATTCAGTAGATTTATTTAATAACAGTTTATGAAATAATGCAAACCAAGGATGAGTTTGATACCGATTATATTGTCCGACAATTTGATTACGCAATTTATAGAAGCGGGATGCTATCGATGGGTTTGAACGAATCGCTTCAACATGCAAAACATCGTAATGCCAAATAATCTGTTTTGTTTTTAAATATTTTTGAAAATTAAATAAATAAAAATTACGATTCGAAGCAGGTCTTTTTAAAACACCTTTAACTTGAACGATCGAAGGAGTGCCTTCGAATTGGTGATACAGCGTTCCTTCTGGATTTTTGAACGTTAAATATACTTTGAACCAACGCTCTTGTTGCGGATCAAAGAGATAGCCATAACCTCTAGCATAGCCATCTCGAAATTCTAATTGATAAGGATCCACCTTTACTTGTGTTTGTTCAACGGATTGATAATTGATTTGTAAATGTTCCTTCATTTCATAATCCATTATACGCACCCGCCCTACAATGAGTAAACTAATGACCAAACTCATTACTAAAAGAAGTTTGTTCTTTAACGTAATTAAACGAATAAAAATTAAAATACATATCCCTATTGATAAATAGCTATGTTGAAGCCAAGAATATATAAACGCGAATATCGCACAAAAAATAAAAAACCAATGATATTTTAACTTACTCATGGACTTACCGAAATTAGGTGAGCGAGTTCCTCATAGGTTTTCTCACCAATCCCTTTAATTTCTTTGATTTGATCGATTGTCTGGAATGAACCATTCGTTTGACGATATTCAATAATCGCTTGTGCTTTTTTCGGTCCGATATTCGGCAATGCTTGAAGCTCATCGATAGTCGCTATATTAATATTAATTTTTTGAGTAGCGTCGGATGGATTTGACGGATAAACATCTCGCTCTAGCAAATTATCCCTATCTTCTTGTATTAATTTTTCTGCCATTTCACTTTCCGTGTAAACTATTATTTTTTGCTGGTCTAATAACTTTTCTGCTAAGTTAATCGTTCGATCATCTGCCTCGGTGGTTAAGCCACCCGCTGCTTCAATCGCATCAACCATTCGGCTCCCCTCACTCAATTGATATAATCCAGGACGATTTACCGCCCCTTTTATATCAATATAGATTATTGACTCTTCGGATTGAGGTATATCTACCGAAGTCAGATATTCTTCTGAAGTCTCTTCGATAAAATAAAGTTGACTTTGTGTAACTTTATGATATTGAACCCCCAGTGAGATGATAATAAATAAAATCCCTCCCGCGATCCATAACCAATATTTTCTAAGATAATTTTGGTATTGCACGATATTTCCTCCTTTCTATTAATAAATACGCAAAAAAGAGACAAATCTTTATCAGATTTGTCTCTTTAACGTATTTGTAATATTTATTTGAATTTCGCTTCCATGGCGATTCGAACATTTTCAGGTACCATATCGTGAATATCTCCCTTAAAATACGCAATCTCTTTAATTAATGATGAACTTAGGAAGCGATATTCATCGGCTGCGTATAGAATCATCGTCTCAATATCCTTACCTTGTCGAGCATTCCCAGATGCAATGGTAAATTCATAGTCAAAATCCGTTGAGTTGCGTACACCTCTTACAATGGTACTTGCGTGATGTTGTTGATAATAAGTCGCAACAAGCCCATCTGTTAATGTATCAATACGAACATTATTATATTCGCTGATATTTTCATAAATGAGACGGATTCGCTCATCCACATTGAATAAATGTTGCTTCGACGTATTGACTGCTACAAGTACAATCACTTCATCAAACAACCGACTTACACGATCAATTATGTTTAAATGACCTAGGGTTAATGGGTCAAATGTCCCGGGAAATAAAGCTATTTTAGGTTGATGGTCCATTGTTTACCTCATTTCTTCATAAATTCGAATCATCGATTGACCATACCGTTTGGTCTTATTCTCACGATAATGAAGGATTGAATCGGGCAATGAATGTGTTGCGTCATATTCACAAACAATTTGACAGTTTGTATCTAGCAACTCATGTGCGACCAACCATTCAATATCTTCAACAATTCGTTCTTTAGCATAGGGAGGGTCAATAAATACTAAATTAAATTTCAAGCCCGTCGATAAGGTATCAGTGTATTTTAAGAGTCCCTTTCGATTTTCACCCGAAAGAATTTTGAATTTTTCAGGTGATCGGGTCACCTCAATATTCTTTTCAATTGTCTGAATGGCTGGACGATAGCGTTCGCATATAATGGCTTTATTAAACCCTCTCGAGACCGCTTCAATCGCTAAAGCACCGCTACCACCATAGAAATCTAATACAACCCCTCCGTCAAAAAAACCGCCTAACATATTAAAAATATTTTCTTTAATTTTATCTGTGGTGGGTCGAGTATTATTACCAGGTACTGCTTGGAGCTTTCGACTGCCATACTCCCCTGCAATCACTCGCATGATGACTCTTCCTCCGACCGATCCGATGCTGCACTTTTCTTTGAATCTTCTATTTTGAATGATTGGCGCATCATCTCGAAGAATGATTCATCCGTTTCCTCGATTATAAAATCGTCCTGAACCATATTAATATCGAATGGTTCAATCGCACCTTCAAAAGTCATATCAATTTCATCACGATGAGACAATTCTACTTCTCTAACAAAAAACAAGCCTTGCAATTCCTGAAGGATTTTAGCGGTCTCTTCTTTATTAACATATAATATTGCATACTTCATACGTTGGCTTACATAATGAACAAAGCCATACTTCCTAAGTTGTCGAATATTTTTTGTCGAATATAACCAAACAATAATCGATTGTCGCTGTATAAATTCCAAGTTGGTCACCCTTTCTTATTCGAAATCAATCTTAACTTTTTACTATTTTCTTCTTCAACAATCATCCGTAGTACCATTGCTATCATTATAATGGAAACCAACAGACTCGTTCCGCCCACACTAATAAATGGTAATGTTACGCCAGTTAATGGAATTAAACTTGCCAAGCCGGCTATATTTGTAAAGGTCTGAACGGCCAACATATTAGCAATCCCTACAATCATTGAACGACGAAAAACATCCCTTGAGCGAGCAGCGCGTTGATATAAAATCAAAAATAATATGGTGTATAAAATAATAATCACTAAACATCCTACCAATCCTAATTCTTCTCCAATATTAGCGAAAATAAAGTCAGTATGTATTTCTGGTAAACGTCCTTGTTTAGCTTGACCATTAAAGAGGCCGACTCCAAGTAATCCACCATCCGCAAGAGCTTTATATCCCTCAATTAATTGGTATCCTCCTGCTAATGGGTATTTAAAAGGGTTGGTAAAAACAGCGACCCGTTCAAAAAAATGTTCCATCATCCCTTGATAACTTACTAACGCTTCATCAAAAAGATTAGAAACGAGATGCAGACCGATATATACTGCAATCATGCCACCATAGAATCTCGAAACCCATTTGGTACTTCCATCAATATAAAGTTTAACCATAAATAAGCTGATTGCGATAATCATCAACATTCCCATGTCTGGCTGTAAAATAATTAAAAAACAACCTCCTAAAATCGTAAGTAACGCTAGCTTATCTACCGACATGCGGATTTTTTTCTGGGAAAGAATCTCTTCACGATCTGAGTAGTTAATCGCCCAAGCTATTAACCATACGGAAGTTAATTTAAAGAACTCGCTTGGCTGGAACGAGCGATTGACAATCATCAGCCAGCTTCGAGCTCCACCTCCAATTTTCCCAATCAAAAGCGTAACAAACATTAAAGCTAAAATAACAAAATTACTTAGAAAAATTAGACGGTAATCTGTTAGCCATTTTGAGGGAACAGATAAAATAACCAACCCTGCAATCACCCCTAAAGTAATGGCAAAAATTTGGGTACGTAACGTTCCAACAGGATCATTCGGCATCGTTACGCTAAATACTGAGACTAATCCGATAATTATTAAAATGCTTGTTAAACTGATAATTTTCCAATCGAGTCGCGAGAAAGTTTGCGCTAAATTTTGCTTCATTCTCATTAATATCGTTGTACTCTTAAGCGTGGATTGGCTTGTATGATCTGAAAAATTATTTTCATTCATACTGCACCTCCTTATAGTAATTCAAGGTCCATTATACCACAAAGCTTAGGAGAGCTAAACAATCGAGTCATGTATCCATTACCAGCCATCCAAAATAAAAAAGCCGTGAAATATATTCACGGTTTTAACTTCAATTAATTAGATTTCTTTCCATAACTTGTTAACTTGTTCCCAGTTAACAACCTTCCAGAAGTTTGATACGTATTCTGGACGACGGTTTTGATAGTTCAAGTAATAAGCATGTTCCCAAACATCTAACCCAAAAAGTGGTGTTTTACCGATCATTAAAGGATTATCTTGATTTGGTAAATCAATCACTTCGAGTGTGCCTTGATTATCAACTAACCATGCCCAACCAGAACCAAAACGTCCTTTTGCGCTGGCTTCAAATTTTTCTTTAAATGATTCAATCGATCCAAAATCTTCAATCAGTTTATCAGATAATTCGGATGGAATTGTTGTCTCTTCATTAGGTGATTGTAATAAATTCCAGAATAGAGAGTGGTTCAAATGACCTCCCCCATTATTTCTGACCGCCGTTTGAATTGATTCTGGTAATGTGTCAATTTTCTTTACTAATTCTTCAAGCTCCAATGACTCATACTCTGTTCCTTCAATCGCTTTGTTTAAATTTGTAACGTAAGCTTGATGGTGCTTTGTATGATGAATTTCCATTGTTTGTTTGTCAATCACTGGTTCTAATGCATCATATTCATAGGGTAATTTAGGTAATTCAAAAGCCATAATCAAATCTACCTCCTTAAATTTGTTATGTATATCATAACATGTCTGTCGGTAATCACAATTGATATGCTCAGTATTACCCTTTATTTTGAGCTTTCTTTTCGCGTTTTGTAGTGCGTTCACGATCTGCTTTATTCAAAATCTTCTTACGCAAGCGGATACTAGCTGGTGTAATCTCGCAATACTCATCATCATTCATATATTGTAAAGATTCTTCCAACGTCATTATACGCGGTTGTTTTAGTACACTCGTTTGATCTTTGGTTGCAGAGCGTACGTTCGTGAGTTGTTTACCTTTAACAATATTAACCGTTAAGTCATTTTCTCGATGATTTTCTCCGACAATCATTCCTTCGTAAACTTCCGTACCTGGTTCAACAAATACTGTTCCACGCTCTTCAATGTTTTGAATGCTATAAGCCGTTGCACTTCCTGATTCCGCTGCTACCAATGCACCGTTACGACGTCCTCCAATCACCCCTGACACAACAGGACGATATTCATCAAAACTATGATTTAAAATGCCATAACCACTTGTAATTGACATAAACTCGGTTGAAAAGCCAATTAATGCACGTGATGGAATTGAAAAGACCATACGGACTTGTCCGGTTCCTGTGTTAATCATATCCGCCATTTCCGCTTTACGTTTTCCAAGCGCTTCAATTACAGCGCCCATATACGCTTCGGGTGTGTCGATTTGAACACTTTCAAACGGCTCGCACTTAACACCATCGATTTCACGAATAATCACTTTAGGTCGTGATACTTGAAATTCATAACCTTCTCGACGCATGTTTTCAATCAGAATTGATAAATGAAGCTCTCCGCGTCCTGACACTAGAAAAGCATCGGGTGTTTCTGTGGGTTCGACATTGAGCGACACATCCACTTGTAATTCTCGCTGTAACCGTTCCGATAATTTGCTAGAAGTTACATACTTACCTTCTTTTCCTGCAAATGGTGATGTATTGGTTAAGAAGGTCATCTGTAAAGTAGGAGCATCAATATGCATCGCTGGAAGTGGTTCAAGATGATTTGGATCCACTACCGACTCCCCGACATCGATATCATCCATTCCAGACAGAGCGATGATATCTCCTCCATAAGCTTCGGTAATTTCAATTCGATTTAACCCTAAAAATCCAAGCATTTTTGTAACACGGAAATTTTTATGTTGACCATCCCGTTTTATTAATGTGACAGTATCACCAATCCGAATGGTACCGCGAAACACGCGTCCGATCCCAATACGCCCTACATAATCATTGTAATCTAACATTGACACTTGATATTGTAGAGATTCATCGCGATTATCAACTGGTGCAGGAACATGCTTTAGTACCATATCCAAGATTGGATCCATGGTTGGCATTTGATCTTCAATTTGGTCTGAAGTGCTGGAAGTGCCATTTACGGCAGATGCGTACGCAACTGGGAACTCTAATTGATCGTCATTAGCACCTAACTCAATAAATAATTCAAGTACTTCATCAATCACTTCCACAGGACGGGCACCTGATTTATCAATTTTATTCAACACAACGACTGGACTCAAGCCTTCTTCCAATGCTTTCTTTAAAACAAATCGTGTCTGGGGCATCGTTCCTTCAGCTGCATCTACAACAAGGATAACCCCATCAACCATTTTCATAATACGTTCCACTTCTCCACCAAAGTCCGCATGCCCAGGAGTATCAAGAATATTAATATGAACACCGTGATAATTAATCGCAGTATTTTTAGCTAAAATTGTAATGCCTCGTTCGCGTTCAATATCATTACTGTCCATCGCACGATCATCGAGTTGCGCCCTCGCATCCAATGTGTCAGATTGTTTCAATAATTCATTCACCAAGGTCGTTTTGCCATGGTCAACGTGCGCAATAATTGCGATATTTCGAATATTTTCTCTAATTGTCATTATAGTTTGCCTCGCTATCTGTAGATTGAATAATATCTAATACTTGTGAATGGACTGCAGGGTGACAAGCCAACACTGCTTGTTGTTTAAGAAGGTCGAGTGGTTGTCCAGTAGGGGTCGTCATTTTGTAGTTCATCGCTGTGAAAATGGCCAGACCGGCTGCAAAATCCCAAGGTTGCAGTCGCGGTGATAAATAAAGTGCCGCCTCACCCCGAATCACACTAATCATATCTAGACCGGCTGCACCGTAATGCCTCATTCCTAAACTATGATTTAAAATTTCTCTGGCTTGATATCGATTATGAATAAACAAATGCACATTACCGTGAATTAAGGACGTTTCCAACGAAGCAATCTGGATGGGTAATAGCGGTTGGTGATTTAAATAAACACCGTCCCCGACAATCCCGTAATAGAGTTGCTCATTCATTACATCCACAATATATCCGGCAATAGGATTTCCATTATAATAAATCCCTAATAAAATCGCAAAATGATTCTTTTCTTTAACATAATTTAAAGTCCCATCAATCGGATCAATAATCCATAAATAACCTTCTGTGTTAAGGAATACATCTCCTTGCCCTTCCTCAGAAAGAATCTGATGATTTGGATAGTAATGACGGATTTGTTGTATTAAATAGTCTTCGATGCGACAATCCATTTCGGTAACTAAGTCATGTGCATTTTGCTTTTGTTTAACTTGAAGCGGCGAATCTAATGTCGCTCTAAGTAAATCCGCTGCTTGATTTAACCAATCAATCGCACGTTGATGCATTTGTTTATCCATGGTCATGAACCCTTTCTTATTTGCACCTTCGATCGTTGCTTCCCTTCTTGTCTCAATGTCCTAGCTAATTTTACTGCTTGATAGGTTGAGTATCCAGTTATTTTTTCAAATTCTTTATCAATTTGTTTTTCTTCCATTTTACTTTGAACTATTTGTTTATATTGCTGATAACTATCCATTAGTTCCTGACAATTGACACCCTCTTGATAAACACGCTCTACTTTATCTAAAAAATTTACAACCATTATAATCTCCTCAGTACTCCAATCAGGTTGAATCGGATAACTGTAGTTCATTTTATCACCTCGCTAAGATACCGTAAAAATTATAACACACTGATTTAAAGAGATAAATTTATAATGAAAAAGAGAGGCAATCATCGCCTCTCTTAATCAACGAATAATCGTTTAAATTACATATGAATCGGTTGATCTAAAGCTAATTCTGCGGCATCCATTACTGCTTCACTTAATGTTGGATGAGCATGAACGGTCAGCGTAATATCTTCAGCATTCATACCTGATTCAATCGCTAAACCTAACTCAGTAATAACTTCTGAGGCGTTCGGTCCAACGACTTGCGCTCCAACAATAATATTATCTTCTTTGGTTGTAACTAAACGTACGAAACCATCGGTATCATTTAAAGATAGTGCACGGCCATTACCACCGAATGGGAATTTAGATGCTTTAACTTCTAGGCCTTGTTCTTTGGCTTCAGCTTCGGTTAATCCAGTTGATGCAAGTTCAGGATCTGTATAGGCTATAGAAGGCATTGAATGGTAGTCCACTTCATCTTTTCCACCTGAAATTGCAGCAGCTGCAACTTTACCTTCAAAAGATGCTTTATGAGCTAGTGCGAGTCCTGGGACGATATCACCGATCGCATAAATATTTGGTACTGAGGTGCGACCTTGTGCATCAACTTCAATTAGACCATTGTCTAAAATTTTAACGCCTGCATGCTCAAGACCAATATCATCCGTATTTGGACGACGACCTACTGATACTAATACGTAGTCTGCTTCAATTTCTTTTTCTTTACCTTTAACTTCGAACTTCACAGTAACTGAATCTTCGTTCACGATTGCTTCTTTAGCTTTCGCTTTTGCATGAATTTTAATTTTGCGTTTTTTCATTGCTTTCTCAACAACTTTAACCATATCTTTTTCAAATGAAGGTAAAATATGGTCTGCAGCATCAATTAAAGTCACTTCCGAACCTAGGTTAGCATAAGCAGTTCCTAATTCTGATCCGACAATGCCCGCACCAATAACAACAAGACGTTTTGGTACTTCTTTAAAGTTCAATGCACCGGTTGAATCCACAATACGTTCACCAAATTTGAATCCAGGAATTTCAATTGGTCGAGATCCTGTAGCAACGATTAAATTTTTATAGCTATAAGTTTGGGAAGTATCTTCAGCATCATTCGTCACTCGAAGTGTTTCATGGTCAACGATATAAGCATCACCACGAATAATTTCTACTTTGTTCTTTTTAAGTAGCATTTCAACACCAGAAGTTAACTGTTTAACAACTTTGTTATCTTTCCAATCTTGTGTTTTAGTAAAGTCTAATTTAACTTCGGATTCGATTCCCATATCTTCGCTATTTAAAGCGTTACGATAAATATGTCCTGCATTAATTAAAGCTTTTGATGGAATACAGCCCACATTCAGACATACGCCGCCAATAAATTCGCGTTCAATGACTGCTACTTTTTGTCCGAGTTGAGCTGCACGGATAGCAGCAACATAGCCACCAGGACCAGAACCGATAACCACTGTATCGAGTTCGATTGCAAAATCTCCAACTACCATTTATTTCACTATCCTTCCATTAATAATAATTCTGGATTACTTAAATATTTCTTGATTTCATTCATCGCAGATTGTGCAGTTACACCATCAATGACACGGTGATCATAGCTTAATGATAACTTCACAACACGACCTGGAACAACTTGACCATCTTTAATAACAGGTTGTTCAACAATTGAACCAAATCCTAAGATTGCTACTTCAGGATGGTTAATAACAGGAGTAAACCATAATCCACCTGCTGAACCAATATTAGAAATCGTAATCGATCCACCTGACATTTCATCTAATGATAATTTACCTGCATGTGCTTTTTGAGCTAATTGAGAAATTTCATCCGCTACTTCAAACATGCTCTTCATGTTAGCATCATGGATAACAGGAACTAATAATCCACGATCTGTATCGGTTGCAATACCAATGTTGTAGTAGTTTTTGTACACAATTTCTTGTGTTGCATCGTCAACAGAAGCATTGAGAATTGGATATTTCTTAACTGCAGCAATTAATGCGCGAACAACATATGGTAAGAATGTTAATTTAATATCTTGTTCTGCAGCGATATCTTTGAATTTCTTACGGTGATTCCATAAAGCAGTCACTTCAACTTCATCAAAATGAGTTACGTGTGGTGCTGTATGTTTTGAATTTACCATTGCTTCAGCGATTAAGCGACGTGTCTTAGACATTGATTCACGTACTTCACGTTCACCTGAAACTGGAACATAAGCTGGCTTAGCAGTTGTTGTTTCAGCTTGAGCAGCGTTATCTTGTGCGGATGCTGCTGTTTGTTCTGTTTCAACTTCTGGTGCTGCAGTTGCTTGTCCAGGAGTAAAGTTACGAACATCATCTGCTGTTACACGTCCACCGCGTCCTGTAGCTGGAACGAGTGTAATATCTACACCTAATTCACGAGCTAATTTACGAACCGATGGCATTGCTAGTACGCGTTGCGCTGGGTTTGCGGTACTTACCGCTGCAGGTTGTGCTGGGGCAGCTGTTTCTGCCGGAACTTCTGCTTGCGCTGGGTCTTCGCCAACGGCTCCTGTTGGAGATGCAGGGGTTGATACCACTTCATCCGCTGGACCATCATAGTCAGGCGCATCAATTTCAACTAATGCTTGACCAACAGTTGCTACCGTTCCAACTTCTGCATGGATTTTAATAATCTTACCTGCATATGGGCTTGGTAACTCTTCAACCGCTTTATCATTTTGAATTTCTACTAAAATTTGGTCTTCAGTGACTTGGTCGCCTTCTTTTACGTCCCATGCAACAATCTCACCTTCATGAATTCCTTCACCTAGCTCTGGAAGACGGAAAATAAAACTGTTAGATCCACTTTGAGCTGTGGGTGCAGCTTCAACAGGCGCTGCCTCTGCTGCAGGTTCCTCAGCAGCTTCTTCTCCACCTTCATAGTCCGGGGCATCGATTTCAACGAGTACGTCGCCAACTTTTGCGACTGTACCTACTGTCGCATTGATTGATTTAACCGTTCCAGCGTATGGTGTTGGAAGTTCTTCAACTGCTTTATCATTTTGAATTTCAACGATAATTTGATCTTCTTCAATGGTGTCGCCTTCTTGAACGAGCCAATTAACAACTTCACCTTCATGAATACCTTCACCTAGTTCAGGTAATTTAAATTTAAATACTGCCATTCAGTGACACTCCTTTTTTATGTTTTGCTAACTTATAGACGTGGAATCAATTAGAATTCTTGTAATTCTTTCACTGCGGCAACGATATCAGCAGCATTTGGAAGCCAATCTTTTTCAGCCATACCAAAAGTATAAACTGTGTTTGGCGCAGCCACAAATTTAATTGGCGCTTCAAGTGATAGAATTGAACGTTGAGAAATTTCAGAAATAACTTTCTCACCTACACCTGCTTGACGTTGTGCTTCTTGAACCATAACGACTTTTCCAGTTTTTTCCACTGATGCTGTAATAGTCTTAATATCAAGTGGATAGACAGTTCTTAAGTCTACAATTTCAACAGAAATATTTTCTTTTTTCAATTCTTCTGCTGCAGCAATAGCTTCACGAACCATCGCACCATAGGCAATAATCGTTGCATCCGTTCCTTCTTGAACAACATTAGCTTCACCTAATGGCACAGTATAGTGACCTTCAGGAACTTCTTCACGGAATGAACGGTAAAGTTTCATATGTTCTAAAAATACAACTGGGTCATTATCTTCAATTGAAGCTAATAATAGACCTTTTGCATCATATGGATTTGATGGGATAACCACTTTAACACCTGGTGATTGTGCCATTAATCCTTCAAGTGAGTCTGCGTGAAGTTCAGGGGTTGCTACACCACCACCAAATGGTGAACGAATTGTAATGGGTAGATTACGTGTATTTCCTAAACGGTAACGTGTACGCGCTGCTTGGCCTACAACAGAGTCCATGACTTCGAAAACAAATCCGAAGAATTGAATTTCCATAATTGGACGGAATCCTTCAAGTGCAAGACCAATAGCTAAACCACCAATACCGGATTCAGCAAGTGGTGTGTTGAAGATGCGTTCTTCACCATGCTTATCAAATAATCCTTCTGTCGCACGGAAAACACCACCGTTTTTACCAACGTCCTCACCAAAGATTAACGTTTTCTTGTCTTGAGTAAGGGCAATATCTAATGCATCTCTAATTGCTTCAATGAGTGTTAAATTCGCCATGATTATTTAGTCTCCTTTGCTTCGTAATATGCAATTTGCTCTTGCGTAATTTGATCTGGTGTTTCGAACATATTCTTCAAGAAATCAGAAATTTTTTGTTGTGGAACTTCTTCTGCTTGTTTAATTGCTTCACGAGCTACTTCTTTTGTACGTTCGATAACTTCTTGTTCTTTCTCTTCAGACCAAAGTCCTTTTTCAGTTAAGAATGTACGGTAACGGTTTAATGGGTCTAGACCTTGCCAGTGTTCTTGAACACCTTCAGGTTGGTAACGTTTAGGATCATCTCCTGATAATGAGTGAGGTTCGTAACGGTAGCATAATGTTTCAATTAGAACTGGACCATTACCTGCAATCGCATATTCACGAGCTGCTTTTGTTACAGCATACACCGCTAAAATATCCATTCCATCTACTTGAATTCCCGGAATTCCTGCTGCAACAGCTTTTTGAGCTAAAGTAGGTGCTGCAGTTTGTAGTTCGCGCGGTGTGGAAATTGCCCAGCCGTTATTTTGAATTACAAAAACTGCAGGGGCTTTATATGCTCCAGCAAAGTTGATTCCTTCATACATATCACCTTGAGAAGAACCACCGTCTCCTGTCCAAGTCATAGCGATTGCTTTACGACCATTTTTCTTAATACCTAAAGCTGCACCTGCTGCTTGAACGTATTGTGCACCGATAATAATTTGCGGTGGATATGCACGGAAATCTTCTGGGTATTCATTTCCTAAAACATGACCTTTAGACCATAGGTAAGCTTTGTAATGTGGCAAACCATGTTGAATTAATTGTGGAATATCACGATATCCTGGGAAGATAATATCATCTGCAGTTGTCGCAGCTATTGTACCCAACTGTGAAGCTTCTTGACCTGTAGTGGGTGCCACGAAACCTAGACGTCCTTGACGACTAAACGCTTTAGTTCTTGCATACCATTCACGGTAGAAGACCATATCCTCCATAAATTTAACAAGTTCTTCATCTGATAATTCTGGCATTAAATCTTCATTAACGATTTTGCCTTTCTCATCCAAAATTTGAACTGTACTAAAGTCAAAATTTTGAGGGTCTAACAATTGTTCAAAAGTTTGTTTTTTCTTTGTAGCCATGTATTTTACATTCCTCTCCAATATTTTTAACACCAGGTACAAACTGTACCAGTACGTTATTAATAATTTATCATTCAAAACGACTTTTAGCAAGCATTTAGTCGCTATTTTCCCTTTAATAGCAACGTTTTACTTTGTGAATTAATGCACTACTTATGTAAATCTCGTACTCCTTTCTGTTATATTTTTAATTTATTATGTGTTACATCAAGGTTATACTGTTGTATAACAAGGATAAAATAATTGGCATTCTTATTGTTAATTTTATATTAGTTTATGCGTCTTGGCGACAATATACACGTTGATTTGCTAAATAGGTTGCATAAAGTTTTCCTTGCGGTTCGATTACAATAAAATCCGCTGGATAATTTGCACTCAGTCTTCCACAATGCTTATCAAGACCAACCGATTGAGCTGGATAAAGTGAACCCATTTTTAAAGCTGTCGTCAAATTGACGATATCCCAATCCACCAAGTTATGTACAGCCTGAATTAGTTTTAGAACTGATCCGGCCAAATTACCACTATCTTTCAGACGCGCTTGACCATCTTTAACAATTACTTCAAACTCTCCTAGTCTAGACTCACCTTCATCTAACCCCCCCGCGCGCATACAATCAGATATTAAGATGACTTTATCCTGTGGTTTTGCTTGGGTTACAACTTGAATCGCTTTTGGATGAACGTGATGCCCGTCAGCAATAATCTCTGCATAAGCTTCATCAAGCGCTAATCCTGCTCCAACCATCCCTGGCTCACGATGATGCAATCCGCGCATTCCATTGTAAAGATGGACAAAAATATTCGCACCCGCTTCAACCGCTTCATAGGCTTGATCATAAGTTGCATCAGAGTGTCCTAAAGCAACATAAATCCCCTGTTCAACTGCTTTTTTAATAAAATCTTGTACACCTTTTCGTTCTGGTGCAATCGCAATTTTTCGAACCATTCCATCCGAAGCATGATTCCATTGATTAAGTAAATCAATCGATGGATCATGCATATATTTTGCATTTTGAGCCCCTTTATACTTTTCGGTAAAAAATGGGCCCTCTAGAAAAATCCCTTGAATTCGTGCCCCTGTTACTTGGCTTGCACTCTCTCCAACAACTTGGCAAGCTTCCATCAAATGCTCTGGTGAATCTGTTAAGGTCGTTGCTAGCCAGCTGGTCACGCCACACTCTAACAACCCTTTAGAAATTTGTTCCATTCCCTCAGGGCTGCAATCCATCACATCATATCCACCATAACCATGAATATGCGTATCGACCAACCCAGGTGCAATGATATAACCGCTGTAATCAATCATCGTTACTTCATTTGTTACTGGGAGATGATCAACATAATCAACAACACGTTGATCTTCACAAATTAAATAACCTCCCTCTTTCATCTCATCTTCGTATAGAATATAATCCGCCTTATAAATGGTTTTCATTTTATCATCTCCTCAATGATTTGCTTGATTCTATCATACTCTTTCTTTATTATTTAACAATCATTAATAACTTACTATTTTAATGATGACTTCACTAACCCTTTAAGATACAATAGCAATGATAATGAATGAGGTGATAATAATGGAAAATAAAAAACTTTTTTATAAAACAATGTTAGCCATTGCGATTCCCGTTGCGCTACAAAATCTGATTACATCTTCAATTAATACAATTGATACGCTGATGATTTCTTCCTTAGGGGATGTAGCGGTTGCGGGTGTTGGTATTGCTAACCAGTTCTTCTTTTTTTATTTTATGATTTGTTTCGGTTTAGTTACGGGAGCAGCCATTCTTATTGCTCAATATTGGGGACGACGAAATTGGGAAGAGGTTCGAACGATTACACAACTAACAGTTGTCATTGCGACGATAATTGGAATCCTCTTTACAATCATTGCACTCATTTTCCCAAAACAAATTATTGGATTAATTATTCAAGACCCTAATGTCATTGAAGAAGGTGCGATCTACTTACGGGTCGTATCACTATCATACATTCCAAGCGCGATTAGCTTTGTTTACTCTATGACATTCCGTACAACGGGAAACCCTAAGACACCACTATTTGCAACCATTGTCAGTGTCTTTTTCAACGTATTCTTTAACTATGTATTTATCTTTGGAGTGTGGGGTTTCCCGCGTCTAGGTATTGCAGGGGCCGCGATTGGGACAATCATCGCGCGCTTTGCCGAATTATCTACTCTCTACTTTATTTCTCGTAGTTATAATGGGCCTTTAAATTATTCACTCAAAGAATTGATCCATCCACAATGGCATAAAATTAAACGTTACTCGCCAACCATTTTACCGGTGATGATTAATGAAACTTTTTGGTCTTTAGGTCAAATTATGTATAGCGTGGCATACGCATTGATTGGAACTGAAGCCACTGCTGCTGTTCAGATTGTGATTGCGGTTCAAAACTTAGCACTCGTTATCGTGCGCGGGTTATCTAGCAGTTGCTCTGTGATGGTGGGTGAAAAAGTTGGACAAGATAAATTTGAAGAAGCGCAACTCTACGCCAAACGCTTCTTGTTAATTTCAATTATCACAGGTGTTTTAATGGGAGCTTTAATTATTATTTCAGCACCGTATACCCTAATGCTATTCAAGTCCATCTCTCAAAATGTTTACATCTTAGCACATAAGTCACTCAATATGATCGGAATTATGATTGTATTTATTGCTCTATCCAATATTATAATCGTTGGAATATTGCGTGGAGGTGGAGATACCGGCTTCTCCATGAAAGCTGAATTATTTTCACTATGGGTTGTTGGAGTTCCCTTATCATTCTTTGGTGCCGCCATTCTTAAATTGCCTATACATTTAGTTGTAGGTCTAGCCTGTGCTGAAAACATCTGTAAAGTACTACTTGGGATTATTCGAATCCAATCCGGAAAATGGGTTCGTAACTTAACTATGGATTAATAAAATAACCCCAGTCATTTCGAAATGACAGAAACTGCTATAATCCTGAATATAGGACATAGTAGACTGCCTCAAAATGGCTTGGGGTTATTATTTTTATTATTTTACTTGTTCAATAATCGCTTCGTAGACACGTTCAGCAATTTCTGAACCTTCAGCTAATAGTGCTTCTCCACGTTCTTGGTATTGAGCTTTCAAGTCTTCATCTTTTAAAATACCTAGGTTAACAACGACACTTACCCAGCTACTTTGAAGAGCTCCTTTAAGTTGAACAGCCGCAACACCTACGTCACTAGCAACATTCGGATTGGATTTCCCAACGATTTCTTCAGTGACTTTTAAAGCTTCTACACATAGTTCCATTAAATCAAATGGAGGTTTTAAAGCCACGAGCGTCGCTTCTTGCATTGCAACACGGCGTGCTTCTTTTTCTTCTTCAGTACCGCGTGGCATTGCATAGACTTTCCCAACCTCATCAAAGGCTTGTCGGTCATCTTCAATCCCTTGCAAGAATTTATTCATTAAATCCTCAGCTTCTTTTAGAACACGTTCGTTTAACTCATTATGTTCCGCATAACGTTTTTTACCAACGGTAAATTCCGTAACCATTTTAGTTAAAGCGATCCCTAAAGCTGCATTTAATGCCGAAGAACCTCCGCCACCAGGTGTTGGGTCTCCAGATCCTAATTTCTCAACGAATTCTTTAACCGATAAATCGTAATACGTCATTGTATAACCTCCTATAATGTACTCTTTCTCAAGTATAACATGTTTAAGGCAAGAAATGAATAAAACGCTTTAATTATCTAATATCCAATCTCCCCCTACACTATCCTTCTCTTATTTATACTCTTTGAAATAAGAAACTGCACTTTGTTCACTCATCTGTCTAAATGCTTCACGCGTTTCCTCAGGTAGAGAACCACCAAAATCCATAAATTCAACCAAATCTTTAAAAGCTCGGTGAGGAATGGCTAAATCTTCGATCTCTTCTGGACGAATACTTAAATCAATCTCATCCTGTCTACCTGTTTCTAACTTAGCTACAAAATCTGGTTCTGTTACAAATACAGAAGACATTCCTACCATATCTGCATATCTCAGTGCTTCAAGTGCTTTTTCTGGCGAATTAATACCCCCTGTTGCAATAATTGGGACACGTCCTTTTAAGTGATCCCGAACAATCTCATTCACATAATCTCCAGGACGAGAACCTGCTCGAGCACGATCTAAATAGATATCATGTCCCCAAGATGCGATAGCATAATAATGAATATTCGATACCTCCATCATTCGGTCAAAATATTCATTGAATTCGTCGACGGTATAACCTACTTGCTCTCCGCGCGTTTCTTCAGGCGTTCCACGAAAACCTAAAATAAAATCATCCGGCCCTTCTTCATCAATAACTTTCTGCACTGCGGCCATAATCTCCACACCAAATCGTGAACGATTTTCTACAGATTGAGGTCCGTATTGATCCGTTCGTTGGTTTGAAAAAGGCGAAAAAAACTGTTGGGGTAACAACCTTTGAGCGTTCGAAATTTCAACACCATCAAAACCAGCTTGAATGGCACGACGTGTAGCTTGCGCATATTGTTCGATGACATGTTGAATTTTTCGAGGAGACATCTCAATTACATCGTGTTCAATCGGTGTCATCAAATGCATTGGCGATGGTCCATAAACCACCCCATAATCTTTCAAACTAACTTTAGCAAATCTCCCTGCATGTGTTAATTGAATAATCGCTTTAGCTCCTTGAGACTTCATCGCTGCCGCTAATTTGCTTAAGCCATAAATAAAGCGATCATCTCGGATGGATGGACCATACTCAAATAACTGAGCATAGTCTTCAATGTAAGCTGCAGTGGTCACTTGGAGTGGTGCTGACGAAGCACGGCGGATTGCATAAGCTACTTCTTCCTCCGTTACAAATCCTTCCAAACTCGACGCGTTAGTCGTAATTGGATTTAATGAAAATCGATTCGCCAATACAATACCATTTGGTAATGTAATGGGAGTAAATAGTGGTGCGTATAATTCAGACTGAGTCACCTATTATCACCTCGTATATTTTTTTGAACAATTACCTACTTTTACCTAAAACGTAAGTATAATCATATAATCTCATAATATGCTTTAAATTTCCACACCCCTATGATAAAATTGGCTTAGAATATTTTGAAAGAGGCGATTTTATGCTTAAAACTGGAAATTATTTATTTTTAGAAAAAGGTGACAACATCGTAACAATTTCGATGACACCAGAACTTCAAGATGACATTGGAACTGTTGGCTTTGTTGAATTTACAGAAGAGAAACAACTTAAAAAAGAAGATGCTATAGCGCATATCGAAGCTTCAAAAACAGTTTTAGAAATTATTAGCCCTGTCACTGGGACTGTCGTTGAAATCAACGAGGCTGCGATTGATAATCCGAAAATGCTAAACTCTGCTGACACAGCAGAAAATTGGTTAGTTAAATTAACGGACGTATCTTCAGAAGATTTTGATAGTTTAGCTGATGCCTAATGAATTTAATCGATAAATTAGACACTTTGATTGCTTATTTATCTGAGGAACAGCCTTATTTAAGCGAGCTTTTCAAAGATTATCCAAACGAAACTATCCACGATAAATATGAAATTTATCGTGGATATGTTAATCTACGCCCTGCTATGAAAGCTTCTGAGGAATTTCTTCAATTGCAAGATGAAGTACTTAAAGCTTTGATTGTCCAAGATGGTATTACCTCGATAGATGATTTAACCCCAATCCAACCTCAGCTTTACGAATGGCAAGGTGATATTACTACGCTTGAAGTGGATGCCATTGTCAATGCCGCGAACTCGGATCTTTTAGGATGTACTCAAGCAAATCATAATTGTATTGATAATACCATTCACACTCGATCAGGTGTTCAATTGCGATTCGCTTGTCAACAAATTATGGATGAACAAGGGAGACGCGAGCCCATTGGAAAAGCAAAAATCACGTCAGCTTATAATCTGCCAAGCCAATACGTGATTCATACCGTTGGCCCTTTTATTGTTCCAGGCCAAGCGCTGACTCCAATGAAGGAAGAGTTATTAAAATCAAGTTATCTCAATTGTTTAAAACTTGCAGATGCATATCATTTACAATCAATCGCATTTTGCTGTATTTCGACTGGAGAATTTAATTTCCCTAATGAACCTGCAGCTCGGATTGCTTATCAGACTGTTAAGGATTATTTAAAAGAAAGCCAATCGGCAATTAAAGTTATTTTTAATACTTATTTAGATATCGATCATAATTTATATCAAACAATACTCACAGAGTCATAAAAGGGAGGAGAGATTATGACACACCCCTCAACTTGGAAACACCTTAATAAAGATTTATCACAAAAAGATTTACTTAAAGGATTGATTGAAGAAGCGGAAGTTGTTGTACCGGGAATTGGTGCTGGAATGTCTGCTGCTACAGGCTTTACCTACGTTGGACCTCGCTTTGAAGAAGCGTTCCCTGACTTCATTGAAAAGTATAATTTCTTTGATATGTTACAAGCTTTTTTAGCAGATTTTGAAGATTGGGAAGAATATTGGGCCTTTCAATCTCGTTTCGCCCTGCTCAATTATTTTGATCAACCTGTCGGCCAATCATACGTTGATTTAAAAGATATTCTCGAAGGAAAAACGTATCATATTATTACGACCAATGCAGACAATGCCTTCTATGCTGCAAATTATGATCGAGATAAAGTTTTTTATATTCAAGGAGAGTATGGTTTGTGGCAATGCTCCGATTTTTGTCAACAAATCACCTATCAAGATGAAGCGCTTATTCGCAGGATGGTTGAAGAACAACAAAATATGAAAATACCGACAGAATTAATTCCTTATTGCCCTCACTGTCACGCACCGTTAGAAGTTAATAAACGTGATGCGATTCGAGGAATGGTAGAAGACGATTATTGGCATGAGCAAGAAGCAGCTTATACAGATTTCTTGCAACAACACGATGGTAAAAAGATTCTATTTTTAGAAATAGGGGTCGGGCATACCACACCTCAGTTTATTCGCGAACCGTTCCAAGAGATGACCGCGAATAATCCAAATGCGCTATATGTTACCATGAATCAAAAACGTTATCGTATCCCACCTGAGGTTCTACCTCAATCTGTCCGCATTACCGAAGATATTTACACTTTATTTAATCAAATAGCTAAAGAACGGAGAGCGTAATGTATTTAATTGAACCTATTCGAAACGGCGAATGGATCTATAATCAAGGTTTATTGATGGCGATCCAATCATACGCACGTGATCATTTATTTTTAGATGACGATATTGTATTTCCATATATGCCTAAACCCTCTGTCCAAATTGGACTGTTTCAAAACGCTTATGAAGAAGTTAACCTTCCTTATCTAGAAGAACATAAAATGGATTTAGTAAGACGTGAGACGGGTGGTGGCGCGATCTACCTCGATGATAAAAATATGAGTTTTTGTTTTTTACTTGATAGTGAAAACCACTCCGATGTTTTTGGTAATTATGCCAAACTCTATGAGCCAGTTATTCGAGCGCTAGAGAAACTCGGTGTCAAAAATATTGAACAAAAAGGCCGAAATGACCTAACTTTAAATGGTCAAAAGATTTCAGGTGCAGCGATGACCATTGTCCACGGTCGAATTTACGCTGGATACTCTTTACTACTAGACCCTGACTTTGAGACAATGGAAGCCGTGCTCACACCAAATTACAAAAAAATATCATCTCACGGTATAAAGTCCGTTCGAGCTCGGGTTGGGTCACTTCGACAAGCCTTACGCGAGGAAGATCAAAATATCGACGTTTGGGAGCTTACGGACTACTTGTTAAGGGAATTATTGCAAGTAGATAATTTAGAACAAGCTAAACGCTATGTTCTAAGTGAAAAAGACTGGAAAGCCATCGATGAAATTGCAGCAAAAACCTATAATAATTGGGACTGGAATTATGGCCGATTTAAAAACTTTGACTATCAAGTTAATGAAAGAATTGAAGGTGTCGGTACACTACATATTGGTCTTTCTATTCAAAATGCAAAAATCTATGATATTCAGATAAGCGGAGATTTCTTCTCAATCAAATCGATTCAAGAGCTTGAAGAACTGCTTAGAGATACGCGCCTGAAGCAATCAGATCTTCTAGCTGTGTTAGAGAACATCGACTTATCAAGTTATATTAGCCGCATAGATAATGAGACTTTTATCAATCTATTGCTCAACATTCCAAAGGAGGAAAACTGTGATTAAATTAAGTGTACTTGATTATGCTCAAATCGATGAACACGAAACGCCAACCCAAGCACTCAATAATACCGTATCCTTGGCGCAATGCGCAGAACAACTAGGCTATCATCGTTTTTGGGTTGCAGAGCATCATAATGTTCCAGCTTTTTTATCTTCCTCACCTGAGGTCCTTATGATGCATTTATTAAATCACACTTCAACAATCTCCATTGGTTCAGGGGGTGTCATGCTCCCCCATTATGCCCCTTTAAAAGTTGCTGAGAATTTTAAAATTCTCTCGCGCTTATTCCCAGGACGCGTTGATCTAGGGATTGGCAATACTAAAGGGACACGTATTGTAAATCATGCTCTTAATGAAACTAAAAAACGATTTTTAGATTATAAGGAGGCTATTCAAGATTTACAAGGATTTATTGCTGATGACTTTCCAGAAGAACACCGACATCATGAAGTTAAAGCCAATCCTGCAATTGATCAACTTCCTACCATGTGGGTTTTATCAACCTCGGTGGATTCTGCTAACATGGCAGCAGAATTAGGTATCGGCTATTGTTATGGTTTTTTCCCTTATGCAAACCGAGATGCTCTTAAAACAGCACAAGAAGCCAGTCAGGTATACCGCTCAAATTTCAAGCCATCTGGTTTTATGGAGCAAGCTCAAATAAGCATTGCTGTCTTTGCCTGTATTGGCGACACTCCTGAAGAAGCAGAAGCGTTTGGCCGTGCACTAGATTTATGGTTATTAGGGACGAATAATTTTAGCGAGCATCTAACGTATCCAAGTATTGATACGGCTAATCAGTACCCCTATTCCGATGAAGAAAAACAGCGTATCGAAAATAATCGATCAAGAATGGTGGTAGGCACAGCTGAACAAGTACGCGATCAGTTACTTGAGCAAGCGCAACAGGTGCATGCTGATGAAGTTTTAGTTATTCCACTAATGCCAGGCATTGAAAACCGAAAAGCCGGATTAAAATCTTTAGCTCAAGCATTTGATAACATTTAATACATCAAAAGACGCCATGAACGACTAACTGTTCATGGCGTCTTTTTGCATGTTAGATTAATTAATATACTCATCTAATCTTTTACGATCCAGGCAGGATTCGAACCTGCGACCGCTCGCTTAGAAGGCGAGTGCTCTATCCAGCTGAGCTACTGGACCAATCTGACAACTACTTTATCATACTATGAATTCAGAAATTGTCAAGACCAATATCTTTATGTTTAACAAATATCTATCAAACAGCAATCGGTGCTTTAATCGTTGGATGCGGGTCATACCCTATCAATTGGATATCTTCAGGTTCCAGCTCAAATATTGTTCGGTTACCCTTGATTTCTAATGTTGGAAGTGAACGCGGCTCTCGTTCTAATAATTGTTGAGCTTGTTCTAAATGATTACGATATAAGTGCAAATCTCCTGATGTATGTATAAATTCACCTACTTCTAACCCCACTTCACGCGCAATCAAGTGAGTCAGTAAAGCATAACTCGCAATATTAAATGGTAAACCAAGGAAAGAGTCCACACTTCGCTGGTACAATTGACAACTTAATGTGTTGTCGCAAACATAAAACTGAAAGAGTGTATGACATGGAGGTAAAGCCATTGAATCAACTTGATTTGGATTCCATGCGCTAATAATATGTCGTCTGGAATGAGGTTGCTTTCTAAGTCGAATCAATAATTGTTCGATTTGATCAACTACACTGCGATGCCCTTGCGCATCAATTCCTTCAAATGCTCGCCACTGCTTTCCATAAACCGGCCCAAGACCTCCCCATTTTTGAGCAAATGCATCTTCATTTAAGATTAATTGTTGGAACTTATTCATTTCAGCTTGGTACACTTCGTGAAACGCGCCATCTTCTAAAGCTCTTAATCCAAAATCTTTCATATCCGGTCCTTCGTATTCACTTGAGTTGACATATCGCTCAAATGCCCATTCATCCCAAATATGATTATCGTGTTCCAGCAAATAGCGAATATTCGTATCGCCTTTTAAAAACCATAACAATTCTGAAACGACCAACCGCATCGGAACACGTTTCGTTGTAACAATAGGGAAACCTTCAGTTAAGTCATAACGCATTTGATAACCAAAGGTGCTTAACGTCCCAACGCCAGTTCGGTCGTCGACAATTTGACCGTGGTCGATAATATGTTGTAGACATTGTTGATATTGTTTCATCTCGTATCAACTCCTATATAATCGTAACATTTTCTGCATGCGTCCATGGAGCATCTAGGTTAATATGATCATAAAACATAATCCCTTTCAGATGGTCAAGTTCATGTTGGAAGACAATCGCTTCATAATTACGTAATTTAACAACATGCTCCTTGCCTTCTAAATCGTAAAATTTAATTTTCGCGCGTTTCGGTCTAGGTACATAGCCTGGAACGGCGCGACGGACAGATAAACATCCCTCACCATCTTTTAAAGCTACTTCTTCGATGGAATGACTAATTAATTTGGGATTAATAACAATTTGGTCAACCTTAGGTTCGGTTGGATTTCCTTCTTCGTCATAGTCCATAATATAAATTGCAAAAATTTGTTTACTTTGACCAATTTGCGGTGCAGCAACACCCACTCCGGGTCGGAGTTGGTACTTTTCTGCCATTGCTTCGTCTTGACTATTGATTAAAAATTCACGCATCTTGGTTGCAAGTTCATAGTCCTCTTTTGATAAAGGAAAGCTAACTTCTTGAGCGTGTTCTCGTAAGATAGGATCCTTTTCTGGGACAAAGTCTTTCATCGTAATCATTATTCATTATCTCCTTGTCTTTCATAACCTGTGACAATATAGTGTTGTCTTTTTTCATCGAAATCGATGGATTCAACGAGCGTTGTCCGTCTTAGTTTAGCAAGTTTTTGGCCATCGCTGCTTTCAACAATTTCTTCATATCGCTCAAATTGTTCAATCGCTTCTTGCCAAATCATTTGCTTTAACTTCTCAATATCTTGACTCCGGTAAGCTGACATGATAAGGCTCGGTTGGCGATATGAAACAAGCTGATCAGGTGTTTTTAATAAATCCCCTTTATTATAGACAGTTAACATGGGGATATTTCTCATATCTAAAGTCTTTAGTAACGAATCTACGGTATCTTCATGCATTAATCGCGATTCACTCGAACTGTCCACCACATGAATCAACAAATCAACATCACGAATTTCTTCTAGGGTAGATCTAAATGCATAAATTAGTTCGGTAGGTAACTCATCAATAAATCCAACCGTATCGGTAATTGTAAATAAATCATGACTATTGATACTAAATTGACGAGTGAGCGGGTCGAGTGTGGCAAACAATTGATCTTGTACATAAGCACCGCTTTTTGTTAATTGATTCAATAGCGTTGATTTCCCAGCATTAGTATACCCTACTAAACCAATATTAAAGGCGTGACTATTGAGCCTGCGCTCCCGTGCTCGTTCTCGATGATTCGCTAAGTCCTTTAATTGCGCTTTGATTTGGCTAATTTGTTTACGAATAACACGCCGGTCAGTTTCTAATTTCGTTTCCCCCGGTCCTCGCGTTCCAATGCCAGCCCCTAATCTCGAGAGGCTCAATCCTTGTCCAACAATACGAGGGAGTAAATATTCGTATTGGGCTAACTTTACTTGCAGTTGCCCAGCTTGGGTACGAGCGCGTTGCGCAAAGATATCTAAAATTAATTGAACCCGATCTATGACTTTGATTTGTAATTCTTTTTCTAAATATTGATTGATTGAAGGACTCAATCGATTTAAGAAAATCACTAAATCAATCTCTTCGACTTCAATTAACGCCTTAATTTCTTCAAGTTTTCCTTGCCCGACCGCTGATTTAGGATGCAATCGATCTAATTTTTGCGTAATTTGTGCAACTGGATTACCTTGGGCTGTTCTTGTTAAATCTAACATTTCATCGAAGTTCATTTGAAACTTTTGGTCAGACATCTCTTCTGTCTGAATCCCCACAATTAAGACTCGCTCTGGGCGAATTTGATTTTCAATCATAATACCCTTTCTATGATCGGAGTTGTCTAATTTCCGATATAACATATTCTGTGGCATCCGGTTTATCAAGATCAATCCAATAAGGTGCTTTCATCCGATTTCTAAACCACGTGAGTTGTCGTTTCGCGTAGCGTCTAGAATTTTGTTGAATTTGTTCAATCACTTCAGCCTTTGTTATTTGATCTTCAAAATAAGGAATCCATTCTTTATAACCAATACCCTTAAGACTCTGCCAATCCTGACCTTTTGCTTGTTCATAGAGCCAACTTGCTTCTGCTTCTAGTCCCATTTCATCCATCATATGTACACGTTGATTAATACGGTCGTATAATTTTGAACGTTCGCGATTCAAAATAAAAAGTCGTTCATTAAATACAGAAGGTTTGGATTGATGATTCATTTGATTAGAGAATAATTCTCCCGTCAATTGAATCATTTCTAAAGCGCGAATGGTTCGGCGAACATTTTGATAAGGAATCTTTTCGGCGGCGACGGGATCTAGTTGTTTTAATTCACACCAAAGCGCATAATTTCCAATCGCATCCGCTTTTTCTTGGAGTGACAGACGAAGAGAAGCATCATGACTATTAGCATACCCAAATTCTAAATTATATAACAACCCCTCTAAATATAGCCCAGAGCCGCCAACAATAATTGGAAGCTTCCCACGGTCTGCAATATCTAAGATAGCTTGCGTTGCATCTTGCTTAAATTGATCCACCGAATAGGGACGATCCACCGTTAATACGCTCAGTAAGTGGTGCGGAATACCTTCCTTTTCTTTTGAAGTAATTTTACCCGTTCCAATATCAAGGTGTTCATACATTTGCATACTATCCGCATTAACTACTTCTCCATTAAATAAATGTGCGATTTCGATACTTAACGCCGTCTTCCCCACGCCAGTGGGACCTCCGATGACTACAACTGGAAGGGTTGGATGAAGTTTTGTCATGAATGTAACTCTCCTTTATATTCACTCAATTGCTTCATCAACTCTTTAGCCATCGTGAGTGAAGCTTTGGTAATATTTTCGCCAGATATCATCGACGCAATATGATCAATCCGTTCTTCCATTGTTAAGGTTTGAACGACTGTCGAAGTACGTTCCTGCTGGATGACTTTCCGAATAAAGACTTGATGATCAGCGATCGCAGCGACTTGTGGGTGATGTGTAATGCATATGACTTGATGCGCCTGTGCTATTTGGTACATTTTCTGTGCGATTGCATAGGTTACTTCCCCAGAAACACCAGTATCTATCTCATCAAATATCATGGTCATTGCAGGTTGTGTCTTTGCTAACACACTCTTGAGCGCTAGCATTAATCTCGATAACTCCCCTCCACTTGCGATCACAATCAAAGGTTTAAAATCTTCTCCAATATTCGTTGAGACATCAAAAGATATTTGATCCATTCCTCGTGAATTTAGTCGATAGATCGATTGGTCAAATAATTGACTTGGAGGTTGAATCCGTTCAACGCCTTGTAGCCGAACTTTAAAACGCGTTGATTTCATATGGAGATCGGCTAATTCATGATGTATCGCTTGCTCCAATCTTTCAGCGATTTGTTGACGAATAAAGTGTATGTCTTCTGCCAGTTGTAGCGCATGTTCATAGGCGTCTTGAACTTTTTGAGCCAATTCTTCTAAAAATCGTTCGCGATGCGTCAATTGATAGACTTCTTCACTAATTTGTTGATAATAATTAATCAAATCTGGAATATCCATCTTATATTTTCTTTTCAAAGCACTCAACTCACCCAAACGATTCTCGATATCGTCGATCGATTGATTATCCGCTTGATCAAATTGTAGCTGATTAATTCGGTGGATTAACTCTTCTAAGTCATAAGTAATTCCAGAAGCTAATGAGAGTAACTCTCGATTTTTAGGATAGACTTCGGTAATTTCTTGCAGCGAGACTTCGACTTTATTCATTAAATCGATCATATTGTGTTCACCTTCACTCAAATAATGAATGAGTAATTGATGCACTTCATAAAATCGTTGACTATTTTGAAGTTGCTGACTCATTTGCTCTAATTCTTCATATTCTCCAGGCACTAAATGATAACGCTCAATTTCTTCCAATTGAAACTGTAGAAATTCAATACGCTGATCTTGCTGCGCTGTCTGATTATAGACTTCAACCCACTGTTGATAATGACTTCGATAAGTTGAATATGCGTGGTTATAATCATCTAAACATTGTTGAAGTTCATGTTGACCATAGACATCTAGCAAATCGCCATGACGATTTTGGTCTAATAATGTCTGATGCTCATACTGTCCATGAATATCAACTAAGTAAGTCCCAATTTTCTTTAAAGTTGAAACATTGGCTAGTTGACCATTCAATCGGATGGTATTATTTCCGCTTTGAGAAATCTCACGTCGGATAATGAGTGATAAATCTTCCGAATCAAGTTCAATCCCATATTCATGAAGCACGGTTAACAATGTATGATGCTCAGGTTGAATGATAAATTGCCCTTCAATCGCAAGTCGTTCTGTGCCTTGGCGAATATAATCCGTTGAGCCCCTACCACCACATAAAATGCCGAGCGCATCAATAATAATGGATTTTCCAGCACCCGTCTCACCAGACAAAACAGTCATCCCGGATGAGAAATCTAACTCAATTTGGTCAATAATCGCAAAATTTTTAATGGATAGATTTGTTAACACAATCTTTCACTCCTTGGCTACGAATTAAATTGAGAATGAGCCTGCTGTACCACTTCATCAATCATGTCATCCCAGTCTTTTATCGGTTGCGATGGTGCATTGACATTGATTAGGTGCACTAAAAACTCAATATTACCTTCACCGCCCGTAATGGGCGAAAAGGTTAATCCTTTCACTTGATACCCCAGTTGTTGTGCAAAAGTAAGTGTTTCTTTTAACACATCTCGGTGTACTTGTGGATCTTTTACAATTCCTTTTTTACCTACTCGTTCTTTTCCTGCTTCAAATTGGGGTTTTATCAAGGCAAGGACAGATCCATTGATTTCTAAAATCGGAACTAATGGCGGCAATATTAATTGCAAAGATATAAATGAGACATCGATACTTGCTATAGTAGGTTGCCCGTCTTTGAAATCTTCTGGCTTAGAGTATCTAAAGTTTTGACGCTCCATCACCACAACTCGTGGATCTTGGCGGAGTCGATAATCCAACTGATTATATCCAACATCTAATGCATACGATTGCTTCGCGCCATTTTGTAGGGCGCAGTCTGTAAAGCCGCCGGTTGATGCACCAATATCAAGCAGACATTGGTCAGTTAAATCAATACCAAATGATTCAATAGCTTTCTCAAGTTTCAAACCACCGCGACTCACATATGGCATGGTTTTCCCTTTGATATGTAACGACTTAGTAGTACTTACTTTTTCTCCAGGTTTATCATAACGTTGATTATTCTCATCATATACCTGTCCCGCCATAATTAAGCGTTTCGCTTGTTCACGACTTTCTGTCAAACCTTGCTGTACGACTAATTTATCAATTCTTTCTTTGGCCATACGTCCCCCTATTTTTCAAAATGTATCACATCGATTAGCTCATTAAATGGCTGGGTATCCCGCTTTGTATATTCTGTGATGGTTTGGAGTGTTTCTTTAGCTAATTGTTTTTCAAGATTTAACGCATCAATCGCTTCGTTATATCCTAACAAAACCGGATAGGTCATTTTATGATTTTTAGCATCACTTGCTTGCCCAGCATCTGGATTCAACGCATCATTTTGCGTATCAATCAAATCATTGTGGATCTGGTAGGCAATGCCAAAATGGGTCCCGAATTGTTTCAACAGTTGTTTTAGTTTCGGACTAAAATCTCCAATAATTCCCGCTGCTTCCAACGCAAACAAAAAGAGTCGACCTGTTTTATGTTCATGAATTGTCTTAAGTTGTTCAATGGTTACGGGATAATCCTCTGCTTGCATATCAAGCATTTGACCATAGACCATTCCTGAAGCTCCTGCTGATTTGCTTAAGGAGGCAATTAAAGCTACTTTTTGAGACGCTGTTAAACATATATCATCCGCAATTAAGCCAAAGGCATCGGTTAATAACCCATCTCCAGCTAAAATAGCAGGAGCCTCTCCAAATTTAACATGATTCGTTGGTTGGCCTCGTCGCAATACATCATTATCCATCGCTGGAAGATCATCGTGAATCAAAGAGTAAGTATGAATATATTCCAACGCAATAGCCGTTTTAAACCCATCTTCCAATTCATCATGTCCACCGAGTTCTAACGCTGCGAGAAGCATGACCGGTCGTAATCTTTTACCACCGTTATTTAACGAATAGCGCATTGGCTCAAATATTAAATTAGGAGTGGTCTGTTGAGTAAACCACTGGCTTAATGCTTGTTCGAAAATTGATTTATATTTAACTAAAGTTAACTCCGTCATACTACATTATCCCTTATTCTTCTACCTGTGTCTGTTCTTCTTGTAATTTATCCATCCGTTTTTTGACTTCTTCTAACTGATTTTCACAATATTTTTGTAATTTCATACCGCGTTCATAATAATCAATGGCTGCTTCGAGCGGTAAATTCCCACTTTGCATGGCTTGTACAATTTGTTCTAATTCTTGCATTGCTTCCTCAAATGATGCGGGAGTTTTTTCTAATTCACTCATACGATTCTCCTTTTATTTTTCATCTTGACTTAAAATCGATTTTACTTCTACATCTAAATAACCATCTTTTAGTTGGATATTTAGACGTTGTTCTTGAGCTACTTGCTGAATGCTGGTAACAACCTGTCCTTCAGATAACACCATCGCATAGCCTCTTTGCAAATATTGATTTGGATCATACGCTGTAATAATTTGTTTTAAACCAGTCATTTTCTGAGTCTTTAACTTGATAATATTATTGAAGGTCGTATCCATCAACTGGCAATATTGTTTGAGTCGTATTCCACTCTGTTGCATCATTTGTTGCACACTTTGACTTTGGAGACGATAACGATATTGCTCTAATTTAGCGACTTCATTTTGATACCGCAGTTGGCTTGAAATGGATAACCGCTCATTCGCCATATCAAGACGCTGTAAATAGGGTGCAAGCAGCTGATCGCGTTGAGTAAATAATGGGTGTTGCTGGATATGTTGAAGTTTTTGATTATACTGACTAATTTGATGATTTAAAGTTGATGTTAAATGATACGCTGCATTGCTTAATTGTAGCAGGATATCGTTTAAAGGCGTTGTCGCTATTTCAGCCGCAGCAGTCGGTGTCGCTGCACGACAATCCGAAACTAAGTCCGCTAGCGTCGTATCGGTTTCATGTCCAATCGAAGTAATGACTGGCAAGGAACAATTGATAATTTCCATGGCCAAGGCCTCATTATTAAAAGCCCACAAATCTTCAATTGAGCCGCCTCCTCTCGCTAAGATGACTAAGTCATAACGTTCGGTTTGCTTTTCAATATTCTTAAATTGTTCAATAATTAGATCTGGCGCATCATCGCCTTGAACTTTTGTAGGGAATAAATGATACTGAACCAATGGATTGCGCCGATATAGAGTCGTTCGAATATCATGAATTACTGAACCACTTTCACTCGTAATTACGGCAATATTTTGAGGATATTTAGGAATGGGCTTTTTAGGTAAATCAAATAAACCTGCTTTAAGAAATTTTTCTTTAATTTGCTCAAAAGCTAGGTATAAAGAGCCAATGCCATCTGGTTCTAAATGATCGATATACAGTTGATATTGTCCACTTTTTTCAAAAACACTCACGCGACCAATGGCTCGCACTTTCATGCCATCTTCAAGCTTAAACTTAACTTTAGAAAACGCCGACTTAAACATTACAACATTAATAACAGCTCGTTCATCTTTTAAAGAAAAGTATTGATGGGTAGCTCGAGGTCTATAATTTGAAATTTCCCCAACTACATGCACTTGCTGTAGATGGGGATCATTGTCAAACTTGCGTTTGATATATTCAGTTAGCGCACCTGGTGTTAAATAAGGTTGCGCGTGAGCATTTGGATTATGCGTCTTCAAGAACGTCCTCTAATTTAAGACCATTATGAATACATGCACACTCGATCGTTTGCTCTAATAACATTGCAACCGTCATTGGGCCTACTCCACCAGGAACCGGTGTAATTAATGATGCTTTCTCTGCAGCAGAATCATAGTTAACGTCTCCAACAATTGAACCATCTTCAAGACGATTAATACCTACGTCAACTACCACAACACCTTCTTTAAGGTTGTCGCCATGAACTAAGTCTGGCACACCCGCAGCAGAAATTACAATATCTGCATTACGAACATATGAATTGGTGTCTTTTGTTGATAAATGACATGGTGTCACGGTTGCATCTTCGTTCATCAATAAGATAGATAAAGGTAATCCAACTACTGGACTCTTACCGATTACCGCAATATCTTTACCTTTGAGTTCAACATTATAGTGTTTCAATAACTTCATTACACCACGTGGAGTACATGGGAATAATTGTCCTGATCCTGCTACGATTTTACCTAGGTTAACAGGTGAGAATCCATCCACATCTTTATCAGGATCGATAACACGACTTACTTCTTGGTGGCTTAAGTCGCCAGGAAGTGGAGCAGAAACGAAAATACCTGATACAGAGTCATCCTCGTTTAACTCACGAATTTTTGCGTTTAGCTCTTCTTGGGTAATATCTTTATCTAAGTAGAACGCTTCAAAATCCATCCCGATCTTGTTACAACGTTTTCTCTTTTGCTCGTCATAAATAATGCTGGCTTCATCGTTCCCTACCGTAACGACAACCAACTTAGGGGTAATCCCTTTTGCCTTTAATTTCTCAACGGCATCTGCATACTGTGCCGTAAGCTCCTTAGAATAAGATCTTCCATCGATAATTTGTGCTACCAATCAAAAACATCCTTTCCTAATCAACATATTTTTTTGTTACATAATAAGTATACATGAAAGCGCGTAATGTCTCAATAAAAAACGTATTCAAAAAAGCCCAGTATATTTTACTGGGCGTAATTGGCTTATTCAATATCTTCATCAGCTTGTGATTCTTCTGACATTTCTGCTTCGCTCTGTTCTGCCGATTCAGTAGCTGCATCTGGTTTTTCGTCCACAATTTCTTGTTCAGTCATTTCATTAGATTCTTCCGTCACTGGCATATATCCTGGAATTAAATAATCTTGCGGAATATCAATGTGTGGTTGATAAGTTTCATTCATTGCTACTTGATATTTTTCAGCTAAATAATTCGGTGTCACAGCTTCAAATACACCTGAAACAGCATTGAGTTGTGTAATCTCACCGCTCATCAAATCATAAGTAAGCATCGTAAAATCAGCGTTGAATTCACCCGTTACGGACTGGCTACTTTCATAAGTAATAACGGAATCAGACTGTGTTGGATTCATAAAATCATAGACTTGTGGTGCTCTACCTGTTGCAATCGCTAAACGGCGGATAATTTCAGATTGCACTGGATCCATCATATTTAAATCTTCAACCGTTTGCAGTTGTGCTTCCCAAGCTTCTTTTACCGAACCATATCCGGTAGTCATTTCATTTTCTGCCATAACTTCATCGAGTTGTCCCGCTTGATATTGATACATCTTGGTTCTCAATTGGTTAAGCGCTTCTTTCTCTTGTGTAGGAACTGCATCAACAATCAACTCGTAGATAAAGGTGTCACTATAAATATCATTAATCAATTCACCTTGACCCACTCTATCGTAAAATGCTTCGGCAAATTTTTGAAGTATTGGATGATATTGCGTTTCATCGTTAAAGTCTAAACGTTCCTCAGATAAAATTTCATCCGCAGTCAATCCTTTGTTTAGATTTGGCAAAATATCCTTCCAATCTTCGGTCATACTCATTTCAAGTTGTTGGATGGTGTCAGCATTTTGAGCTGCTTCTGTCTTAGAAAAATCTTGTGCATAGACATTTAGTTGTTCGATAACCACTTGGTTCGTAATTTGATATTCATTAATAATATTATTAACAATGTTTGTAATTTGTTCTTGCGTAAGTGTCACGTCACCTTCCGCATTAATTTGGTTCCCAGACATTTGTTGTTCTTGTGTCGCTTGAACAATTTGCGTTTTAATATCTGCAACCGCGTTATTAGCTACTTCATTACTTACCGTCGCTTCTTGTTCGATTTGATTAACTAAATTAATTTCACTTTGAGCAACCTGAACGTCATGCGTATTGACCGCTTGACCTTGTTGCTCAAGTAACGCATAGACACCTGTTAATGCGCCTTCACCCGTTACTGGAGCTACCGTAGCAATACGAATATTTACGTTACGAGCTCCTGCTGTAATTGCCGCATTTTGATAGGTTAAAGGTCGAACGACTGTGATATTTTGCGGGGTAACAATTTGAACTTGAACTCCATAACCTTCTGGCATTTGTTGGATATATGCACTTGATAATACTTGTGTCGATTCATTCGATCCATCTTGTAAATAACGGTTAATCATATCGCCATTCACATATAAAATATTACTTTGAGGAACTTGTTGTGCGCCTAATAAGGCTAAGGTTTGTTGAGCACTGGCTGGGTCAAGAGATGCTCCTAAAGCAACCAGTTCTTGTTGTTCATTTTGTTGAACCGCCATCACCTGATTAAGTGGCATTGGATTTAAAGCGATTGGATTTATCACAATGGCAGCTGCTAATGCTGTAAATATCATTCTTTTTTTCATTGATAACTACCTCCATTCATTAAGTTAATTATACCATAATGAAAATTATTGATGGTCTAATAGCTACTTTTACATATTTTCTTCATACATTTTTCACAAAAAAACGAATGATTTAAAAAATCATTCGTCATTGTTTTTTTCGTCTTTTAAAGCATCCATTGCTTGAGCCAGTACCCCACTTACAAACTGTCGTGAACGATCATCGCTAAATACTTTCGTTAACTCAATGGCCTCATTCACTGCGACTGCTGGAGGAACTATCTCATCGCTTTGGTAGAATATCTCATAAAAAGCTATACGTAAAATAATTAAATCGATTTTAGCAATCCGATCGAGCGTCCAATTAATTAAATACGGCGTAATTTTTGAATCGAGATCCTCCGTATGATTTTGAACACCTTGAACCAATTCATGCAAATAAGGTTCTTCTAGCTGACCATATCCTTCTTCAGGAAAATTTCCTGACTCTAGCGCAAACTCAATCGCTTGATCGACTGTGACTTGATCTGTTTCGTTAAGAAGATATAATGCTTGAACCGCTACTCTTCTTGCTGCTTGACGTCGCTTAATCCCTTTCACTGGCTAAGCCTCACCGTCTTCGTATTCATATTCATACGGCGCTTCATCATAAGCAGGCTCTGTTTCAACTGAAACTACGTGAACATCCACTTGATAAATTGAGATATCCGTCATAAATAAAATTTGCTCTTTAACTCGTTCTTGCACTTGGAAAGCTACTTCGGGTACAGAATACCCAAATTGAACACCAATTTTCACAGCAATATTAATATGCGGTGCTTCATATTTAACTTTCGCTTCTAGAACGTCATTGTAGATTCCTAATAAATTGCCAATTTGACGTTGAGTACTTTCTTGATAGACGACAACACCTGGCACTTCACTCGCTGCTTTGACTGCGATTGATTCTAACGCTGCCGTCGTAACTTTAATTTCTCCTAAATGATTAGGTTCAGATTGGAAGGGTACTTCGGTTGGTTTCGACATGCTAATTCCTCCTATACATCTTTGTCTCCATTAGTATACCATATTTATAAAATAATTAATTCTTTTGGACTGTGATTTAAAATTTCTACGCCGCCCTCTTGAATTAACAGATCATCTTCAATTCGGACACCACCTAACCCAGCAAGATAAATACCCGGTTCATTCGTTACAATATTGTTAACTACGAGTGGTTCTTCATTACGAAACGAAATCGATGGTCCTTCATGAATATCTAAACCAATACCATGTCCTGTAGAATGACCAAAATCATCTCCGTATCCTTTTTGTGTAATGTAATCTCGAGCTAGGGCATCCATTTGTTTACCGGTTATCCCAGCTTTTGTATTTTCATTAACAATTTCATTGGCTCGAAGTACTATTTCATAGATTTCTTTTAACTTTGGATCAATGGTGCCTAAAGCAATAGTGCGAGTCATATCGGATACATAGCCTTCGTAATAACAACCAAAATCGAGTGTAATCAAATCGCCCGATTCAATCACTTTTTGGCTAGCGACACCATGTGGCATCGAAGAACGAACCCCACTGGCAACAATCGTATCAAATGAAACACCACTTGCTCCTAAACTGCGCATATAGAAATCTAGTTCATTCGCAACTTGGATTTCAGTTATACCTGGCTTTATAAATGTTAAAATATGCTCAAAAGCTTGATCAGCAATCTCAATTGCTTGGCGGATGATCTTAATTTCTGATGCATCTTTAACTTCTCGAATCTTTTCAATCACTCCTGAAGTTGGAACTATTTCGATATTTAGAATCGATTGCAATTGTTGATAAGTTGCAACATTCATTTCATCCGCTTCTATAGCTATACGTTGCAAGCCGAGATCATCAATAATACAAGCTAATTCTTGGAAGACGCCTGCTTGATGAATAATCACATCAAAATTTTTACATTGTTCTGTCGCTTGCTCACGATAGCGAAAATCTGTAATGAAAAATTGCTCGTTTGCCGTAACAAATGCTACTCCCGTTGTTCCTGTAAATCCTGTTAAATATCGGACATTTTGAAGGGTCGTGACAAAATAACCATCAACTTCCAATTCTTTCATACAATTTCTTAGCTTTTCAACTCTAGACATGCTGCCCCTTCTTTCTTGAATTCTTTTATTTTATTATAACAAAATTCAACGTCCGCTTAAATATGTATTTAGCGGACGCTGGTTTAATCATATAATTAGGTATTTTCGAAATCAACAGATGACGTTTTAATAAACCACTGTAGCTCCATTTTAATGCGATAATACGGATCACGAAAGATCAATTGAGATATTCGACCACTTTCATCTTGAATGCGTTGAGAAACTAAATAATACAAAGTCTGACCTGTTGATGTATCCGTCTTTAATTGAACTAGACCATCATCATAATTCCACTGATTCGGTAAAGAGCTGAATTGATATTGATACAAATATTCTCGTTGTACGGGTAATTTGGCCGGTGTATATCCCATTTGAGTGAGCGTTTGAATCATTGCTTGATATTCTATCTCAGAAGAATTTTGTGTTACTTCCTCAACCCCTCGCATGTCTTCTTGTAGTCGAGATTCAATATTTTGATTTCGCTCTACTACAAGCCACTGGTTCACCTGCCAAGATTGTGGTGGATGAGACAGCATATATTCGCGTAACAATTCATCACAATCAATTTCAAAATAATAGAGACATAGTAACGTATCCTCGATATTCATCTTTAGTTTTGCTAAACCCATTTGAGGGGTTTGGATGAGCCACTCGTCAATGGGTTCCGTTAAAAAATTACGGATGCGTTCTGAAAGTTTTCGCTCCACCTCCGATTGAAAGTCACCAAGTTGATCTAAAATCACGCCTTCAAATAACTTCTCACTGACTAAAAGTTGAATTTGATTCAAATAGTGTCGTTGATATTGCTTATATTGCCGAGTTGCATATTGATTTTTTACGATTAAAGACCAATATAACAATTGTGATAGTAACATAAATATTATCACAATATTTAATGCAAAGCCCGACTGATGGTTACGATACCTAGAGCTTAAAAATTGGAATAATCGCTTCATAAACTTGCCCATTATTAAATGTCACCTTGATGAAAATTTTTTGACCTATTTCTTCAATTTGCCATGCCCTTACGTTATAAAGCATAATTTGAGTTCCCGGTCGTTTTACGATTCGTAGGCGATCTATTGCGATAATTTGTTTTTGAGAAGCATCATCTCGTCGCTGCAACCATAACTGATTTTGTTGAATCGACTGATATCGATAATAGACCAATTCATTCTCAAGCATGGTGATAAAATGTAAAAAATGAATTTGACTGTCTCCATCAATTTTATGATCAATTCGTTGATAATTTTGATAGACAGCTGACAAACTATAAAGTATGAGACTCATCACAAACATTGAGACGATTAACTCAATAAAAGTGAAGCCCCGTAGATATTTATTGTTGTGAGACATCAATATACTCTCCATCCATAAATTCAATTTGACATCCTTCTTTTGAAGCTCTAAAAGTTGCAATTGACCTTGAATGCATCGAAAAGTTATGATATTCAACTCCAGTTTCTATATGCGAAATTGGTTGCGCATAGTACATCGCTGCTAATTCATAAAAGATTCGGTAATTTGCTGTCTGATGTGACAGGGCTTGTTGACGATGCATTTCGGTCATAAAGGCAGGCAAGTATAACATTAACATCACGCTAAATAACAGTAATGCTGCAATAGATTCTACAATTGTAAACCCATTTTGATGTAATTTATCGTATTTCAAATTGACCATTCCCTAATTGAAAAAATAAATTATAACGTCGATTTTGATTATTTTGGAAACGGACCGTCCCAAAATAAGACACATGACCGTATTGATTAAATTGAATTTGCAGTTGATTTAATAAAAACAAATCCTCCGGCAAAGTTAATATTTCATAACAGTAATTCCCATATAAATAGAATAAAATTTGTTGTTCTTGAGCATCAAACCTTACTTTTGTTTGATATTGACTCGTCAAAGCAAGTTGCTGACAATATTGTATTGAACTACTTAAGGTTGAAAAGAATAATCTTTCTTCTATTTGATTAGCAACACTTTGATCCGATCGGGGCCATAAAATGAGCAATAGACTCAATATAGCCAAGACAAGTAGACTTTCAACTAAAGTGTAACCGCCTCGATTCATTAATCTACTTCAGGTACCACAATCGGAGGTTTTATTTCTGAGGTCTCTTCAATATTTAATAACTTCACAGCTTGATCTTTTTGTTTTGAAGTAATATAACCTTTAGTTTCTAATTCCGCTAGTGTAACTGAACCCTGTGGACTTTCCGCTATGACATAAGTATTATATTGCGTTGTCAAAATTTCCGCGATATTTTCAGCAGCTTGTTGGTTAATTCGTTTACGCTGACCAGATACATTCGGAATAATAATTGCCATTAATAATCCAACTACGACTAATACAATCAACATTTCAATTAATGTAAAACCTTTTTTATGTTTCTTTGAATATAGTTTTCTGATAATTTTCTTCATATTTTCCACTCCTTCTAATTAAATTCATTCATCATAAGCATTGGTAGCATCATCATTAAATACATACTTAAGACTAATAACGCAACAAAAATAAACAAGATGGGTTGTACAAATGCCATCTTTTTCTCAATATCATTCAATAAATCTTGATAAACTTTTTGTGAATATAATTTGCACTTTTGAGCTGTTTGACTCGTTAGTTCGCCCTGATAAATGACTAAACCTAATTCTTCGGTAAACAAATTCATCCGATCGAGTATCTCTGTTAACTCTCGCCCTTCATACATTCCTTGACGTATCATCATAGCTACTTCAGTTAAAAATGGATCAATCGGGTAATCTTGAATCAATTGGATAATTTGTTGAATTGAGTAACCCCCTCTCATAAAATGGCCTAATTGATGCGTAAGTTTGTAAGTTGCATATTGCCTTGACCATCGCCCAATTAGCGGCCAACGATTCAAGAAAAGATATCGTTCAATAGCATTCTTTTTTAAGAAAAAATAATCGACTAACCCATAAATTAATATGATAACCCCTAACAAGGTCAATGTAATTTGAGGCAGATAACCAAAGAAATTGACTAATATTTTAATAAGATACTGATTTTCATAGGTTTCCATTGAAATAAAACTTAAAATATGAGGTAGTACAGAATTCCGCATTCCAAATAACATCCCGCCTAGGAAAATCATTAAAAAACATGGATAGACAAGGATTTTAATTAATTTTTCCCGATACGTTGCTTCTTGGGCGAGTTGTTCACTCACTTCCATCAATGATTCAATAAACCGCCCTTGCCGCTGAGCATAAAAGAGTTGGGCACAAATTGGTAAAGAAAAACCTAGCATTCTTAAGCCGCGTTCAATGGATTCACCACGCTCAAGTAGTTGATCAAATTGGTTGAAAATGCTTTGATACTTAGGTAATAAAATTACTGTAAATTGAATCGACTGATTCATGGAAAAGCCTTCCTGTAGAAGTTCCCCCAACACTTTCATTAGATAACTCTGATCTTTTTTTGCTACAGATTGAGGGATAGTCTTCCCTTTAAACCATTTCAAATTTATCGTATGTTTTTTCATCAATATATCCTAAAGCATAAGCCTTTCTAAGGTGATGATTGAGCGTCTTCATATTCGTCAACATATTGCCATCCAGTACTGCTTTTAACTCCTTTCCTGTCAAAATTTCAAACAGGGCCATTCGCTTCTGATGTCCTGCATAATATTGACAATCAAAATGACATGCCCCATTACAACGTGGACAATAACGTGGAATTAACCTTTGGGTGCTAATTCCAATTAACGTTTGTCTAAGTTGTTCGTCAGTAATTTGTAATTCTTGCAATCGCCCAACAACTCCGAGTGTATTTTTTGCGTGAATGGTCGCAATCATTAAATGCCCCGTTAGCGCACCCCGAATTGCCATTCGTGCTGTATCTTCATCGCGAATCTCTCCAATCATCAATACATCGGGATGATGTCGGAGTGAAGCGCGAATGATCGTGTCATATCCAATACCCGCACGTTCATTCACTTCAACTTGTAGAAATTTCGACTCATACATTTCAACCGGATCTTCCATTGTAATAATTTGGAGCGATTCATCGTGCAATCTTTCTCGCAACAATTGATATATCGTTGTCGTCTTGCCTGAGCCAACCGGACCCGAAAATAATAATAAACCGCTTTTTCTCCCCACAAGATGGCGTAACACGGCCACCATATTCGGAAAATAAGTAGCGAGTGTTTGATTTTCTTTAAACTGTTGTTTAAGAATACGAATTACGAGCGATTCTAATAATAATACGCTCGGTAAGGTTGAAAACCTCAACTCAATCCGTTGACCATCTCTTAATATATAATCACTAGCTCCAGATTGAGGCTTACGCTTCTCCCCTGTATCCATATTGGCTAAGTATTTGAAATAACTAATTAAACGCTTCCCCTCATCAATGGACAGACTTTGAATAAATTCAAGCTGACCATTCATCCGAAAAAAGATATGATAGTCATCTTTATTGGGTAAAAAATGAATATCTGATGTCCCAAAGCGAACCGCTTGATTTAAAACGGTCTGAGCAATTGTTTCAATTATTCCCTCACCTCCTTTTGTCCTAGCCTAATAATAGATACGAAAAAATTGAGAAAATCTTGCATGAAGCATCAATCTTAATAATTTCTTAATAATTAAAAGGCGGCTGCATGACAGCCGAGCATATCTATGTTAAAATAAGGTAGTTATATTTCAGTAAATAAAAAAAGGAGAATTTAAATGATATATAAAGTTTTATACCAAGATAATGCGGTCAAAGCACCGCGTCGTGAAACGACACAGTCATTATTTATTGATGCGTCTTCACGTCGTGAAGTGATTCATTATTTAGCCGAAAATACGCCATACATGATTGAAAGTGTTATTGAAATTTCTCAGGAGCACTTAGAATATGAAAAAGAACACCATCCTGAGTTCAAGATTGAGAAAATATAATGTCAGTAAATTTAAAAAATAATGAAGTTGGTGTCTTCGCCATTGGAGGACTGAATGAAATTGGCAAAAATATGTATGGCGTCCAATTTCAAGATGAGATTATTATTTTAGACTGTGGCGTCCTCTTCCCAGAAGATGAGCTACTTGGAATCGACTACGTTATTAACGATTACAGTTATATTTTACAAAACCGAGATAAAGTCAAGGCCGTTGTTATTAGCCATGGACATGAAGACCATATTGGTGGGTTACCTTACTTACTTCAACAAATTAATCTCCCAATCTATGCCGATCCATTAGCAGCGTCATTAATCCGGAATAAACTACAAGAACGTGGTTTATTACGTGACGCTGTAATCCATGAATATAATGATGACACGGTGATTAACTTCCGAAAATTATCAGTTAGCTTCTTTAGAGTCACCCACTCTATTCCTGAAGCTCACGGAATTGTAGTTCACTCCCCTGAAGGGAATATTATTTTTACTGGAGACTATAAATTTGACTTCACCCCAGTTGGTGAACCTGCTGACCTCTACCGAATGGCAAAGCTTGGCCACGATGGAGTATTGCTGATGATGGGCGAGAGTACCAATGCAGAGGTCCCTGTCTTTACGATGTCAGAAAAAATTGTCGGTCAATCGATTCACAATATTATTCAAAGTGTTAAAGGTCGGGTTATCTTTGCAACATTCGCTTCCAACGTTTCACGACTTCAACAAGTTGTGGAAGCTGCCATCCAAACAAATCGAAAGATTGCAGTGTTTGGTCGCAGTATGGAAAATTCCATTACGAATGGATTGGAGCTAGGCTATATTGAAGACTACGGATTGGATATATTTGTTGATAATCGCAACTTAGCCCAATACAATCCTGAATCGCTCATTATTTTATGTACCGGTTCGCAAGGTGAACCGATGGCCGCTTTGAGTCGAATTGCTAATGGAACCCATAATCAAATCTCAATTCAACCGCACGATACGGTAATCTTTTCAAGTAGCCCCATTCCGGGAAATACAACCAGTGTTAACCGAGTAATTAATCAACTACTCGAGACAGGCGCTCATGTTATCCACGGTAAAGTTAATAATATCCATACTTCAGGGCACGGATCACAAATTGAACAACTGTTAATGATGCGCTTATTAAAACCAAAATTCTTTATGCCAGTACACGGCGAGTATCGAATGTTAAGTATCCAAAGTCAATTAGCCCAAGAAGTTGGCATTGCTAAGGAAAATTGTTTCATCATGCGTAACGGCGAAATGCTTGCATTAACACGTAATAGTGCCCGCCGAGCTGGACAATTCGAAGCAGATGATGTTTACGTCGATGGTAGCGGAATCGGGGACGTCGGAAATATTGTATTGCGTGACCGAAAAATGCTATCTGAAGATGGTTTAGTTATCATTACTGCAACCATTGATTATGAACGTAAACAACTCGTCAGTGGACCTGATATTATGTCTCGTGGTTTCATTTATATGAAAGAATCAGGTGATCTAATCCACGAGATGCAAGTTGAATTGAAAGCCGCGATCAATCGAGGGCTGAATGAGAATGGAAATCATATTAATGAAAAATTAATTCGAGATATTATTTTTGAAACCATTAAGCCTTTACTATACGACCGGACGCAACGTTCACCGATGATTCTTCCAGTACTTTTAGATATCAACAAAGGCGTTCGTCCACGACAAAAAGTGAATAACTAATCAATATTTACTCACAAATAGAACAACAGACAGTTCATTAGCACCATCCTGTCTATAAACAAAACTAGGGAAAGCCTCTAGTCTTTAGAGGCTTTTTTATATGGTGAAATAAACCTATAAAGGACATATTAGCGATGAAAAAAAATAAAACATTGAACTTATTACCTATTCTCTATGCAGCGTATGCTAGTTCACTACTGGCAATGAATCTACTAGCCACAAAACAATTTGATTTATGGATTATTACCGTTACTACAGGAATTTTAATTTCCCCGATTGCGTTTATTATTCAAGATGTCACAACTGAATTATTTGGTTACCGAGAATCGAAGCGAATGATCTACACTGGCTTTACTATTTTAGCGGTTGCCACATTGATCTATCAGCTCGCAATGATGATTACACCATCGACTTTTTGGCCCCATCAAGAAGCATTTGTCACCATCCTTAAAACAACCTTCCGGATTACAGTAGCTTCATTAACTGCCTATTTAGTAGGTTCACTCGTGAATGCCAAAGTGATGGCGCAGCTTAAAGCCAAATATCCTGACTCTCTCTTTTTCAGAGCGATTACATCGACGATTTTTGGTCAGTTACTTGATAACCTTGTGTTTGCAACATTAGCATTTTGGGGTGTGTTACCTAATAGCGCATTGCTTTCAATGGTAATCGGCGGCACACTCTTTGAGACATGTTATGAAATTATCTTGTATCCGTTAACGCGCTTTCTTATTCATACTGGACAAAACTATTTAGGAGATGAACTTTATGATTTTTAACCAAGATGCTAGTTACTATGGCCAAGCCATTAAAAATGGCGATTATCGTTGCACGGATTTAGTCGAGGCCGTTTTAGAGAATACCAAACATTTTAACTCTAAGCTAAATGCCATTACGGAAACTTATCCTGACTCAGCACTTCAACAAGCAAAAAAAATGGATCAATGCTTAGCTCAAATGGACGCAAAAACCCGTCAAACACTCTCCCCTTTTTATGGGGTTCCTTATCTTTTAAAAGATTTAGGCCAATTTTATCAAGGCCATCCTACTACCGCAGGCTCTAGCTTATTACTTAAGTCTATCTCACAACATACCGACCGTTCATTGCAACAAGGACTGGATGCGGGGTTAATCTACTGGGGGAGATCCAATGTCCCTGAATTTGGTCTAAAAACCGTATCGGACTCAAAATACTTTGGCAAAGTAAATAATCCGATGAACTTATCTTATAATCCCGGTGGATCCTCAGGAGGAGCAGCTGCTGCTGTCAAAGCAGGGATTGCTCCAATTGCTGCAGCATCTGATGCTGGAGGATCGATTCGGGTCCCTGCTTCTGACACTGGATTGATTGGATTAAAACCGAGTCGTGGACGAATTGCCCAAGGACCAAATCGTTACCGTCCAGTCAATGGTTTAGCTACAAGCCTCGTCGTATCTCGTTCAGTACGTGATGTATTTCATTCTTTGAAAACTTTCCAAGCAAATCAAAAAACAGCCATTCATCATCTACCTTTAATTGAGGCTCCCACCCTTGAATCGCTTGAAAAGCCATTAAAGATTGCCTATTCTTATCAACACCCTCGTGGCTTAGATACGGATCCAGAAGCAATTATTGCCATGAAGAAGACACTGAATACACTTAAGAATCTCGGTCATGAAGTCATCGAAATTGACTTGCCAGTGGATTACGAAGCGGTGATGGAAGCTTATTATACGATAATGGCTACGGAAACGGGCCAACTCGTTCGGCAAATTGAACAAAATCAAACAACCATTGAATTTGATCAACTCGATCCTCTCACTTGGGTAACGTACCAATTTGCACCGAATGCCCCTGCTAGTGCTTATATAAAGTTTTCAGCCCAACAAGATCTTTGGGTTGAAACAATGCAAACTTTGCATCAAACATATGATCTATATTTGACCCCAACTTGCTCAAGTCCAGCAGTTAATAATACAGACTTAGTCTATCCTGAGGAACTTTTAAGCGAAATTCATCAAATGGATCAGCTAAACTATGAGGCACAGTGGGATGTTACGAAGAAAGCTTTTGATTTTACCTATTTACGCACGTCTTATTGTCCACTGCTAAATATTACAGGACAACCAGGAATCTCCTTGCCTGTCCATGAAACAGATAAAGGTCTAGCAATGGGCGTTCATTTTGCCGCTGCGATTGGAGAGGAGTATCGTCTCTTACAAATAGCAAACTCGCTTGAAAAAGTAGGCCTTCTTCATACCGATATCTGTTCCGTTACCATTTAATTTTTCACAAAAAACGCTAGGACTTCAAGTCCTAGCGTTTTTATTTTGAACAAATCTAAAAGCAATAAATTATTAGCTTTTATTAAATTGGTGTATGATAAAGATAAGCAACACAAATAAACAAACTGAGGAGGCATTATGAAACCATATTTTTTAGATGAACATGAAAAGATCCTTTGGCAAAGTAAACCAAGTAAATTAATGTATTTATTTAATGGTTTTAATCTCTTTGTTTTTTTATTCTTAATTGTTTGGTCTTCCATTGTAATCACCATCGGAGGTCATTTTTTTTCAATCTCGAATGAATTTAGAAAGTTGGTTTTTCCTGTCGATAATTTCTTTAAAACACCATTCTCTATCTTTTCGCTGGTTCCCTTAATTTTCTTTTTTATAATTTTCACCATTTTCGTTATTTTTCCGATTAAACGTATCATTGAATCTTTTAAGGTCAAATATTATGTAACAGATTTACGCGTTTATATCGAGTCAGGAATTATTGGAACGGATATTCAAAGTTTAGAATATAAAGAAATCAGTAAATTAAATGTTAATGTCAACTTGTTAGGTAAATTACTCCATAGAGGAACTGTATCTTTAACTCCTGATCGCAGTTATTCAGATGGTGATGGCAGCTATACCATAAGTGGTATTAAATTAATTGGTATTGAAAATCCTTATGAAATATATAATATGATTAAGAAAAATGCGCTAGATGTTACAACTGACCAGCAATATCCTAACGCTTATCGTCCTGATAATAATACTGGCTATCATACTAAGTTAGATAATTAAAAATATATTTATACAATATAAAGCGCCCCCCAATTTTATATTTAGGGGGCGCTTTAGCTTATTCCATAATAATTAATCCACTAACTAATATCTTTCTTTCATAACACGATCAATTTCACGTTTCATTTGTTGCTCTTTTAAGGCATGACGTTTATCATAATTACGCTTACCACGTGCTAAGCCAATCAATACTTTCGCTCTTCCACGTACTAAATAAACTTTTAATGGGATGACCGTTAATTGCTCTTGTTTGACACGAGTTTCCCATTGAAAAATTTCTCTTCGATGTAAGAGTAATTTTCGATCTCTTAGGGGATCATGATTAAAGATATTTCCTTGTTCATAATGACTAATATGACAATTTTTTAACCAGGCTTCTCCATTACGAAATGAAACATAACTGTCCACTAGACTTATTTTGCCTGCACGAATGGATTTTATTTCCGTTCCTTTTAAAACAAGTCCAGCTTCCAGCGTCTCTAAAATATCATAATCATGTCTTGCCTTGCGATTTTGAGCCAGTGGTTTATCATGTTGTTTGGCCATAATGCACCTCAATCTATTTCACAATCACCTTACTTACGGCGTCTTCTCTTAGGTGAATGTTTTTTTGCTTTCGTATTCTTGCGTTGTCGAACGGGATGGGATTGGTTACGTGATTTACGTTTCTTTTTTGAAGATGACTCTCGTTTAATCAAGTGCGACAAATCATCTGTCTCCGCATTTTCTGCATCGATAATATTAAAATCAATCTCTCGCTCTTCAATATTAACTTGATCGACCACTATGCGTACGGATTGTCCAATTCGATAGACTTTACCTCGTTCTTTACCGATCAGTACCCATTGCTCTGGGTAATATTGATAATAATCATCATTTAACTTGTTCAAATGAACAAGTCCTTCAACGGTATTAGGCAATTGGACAAAGATACCAAAAGAAGTAATCGAACTAATCATCCCTTCAAATTCTTCACCAATTTTGTCTTGCATATACTCTGCTTTTTTCAAAGCATCCGTCTCACGTTCAGCTTCAACAGAGCGTCGCTCTCTTTTCGAGGATTGCACTGCGATTTCTGGCAGACGCTGTTCTAAACGATCTATTTCTGCTTGATTTGGCCGTTTAATTAAATATTGGTGTACTAATCGATGAACGATCAAATCTGGATAACGTCGAATCGGCGAAGTAAAATGAGTATAATATTTAGCAGCAAGCCCATAGTGTCCTAATGATTCTTCGCTATAATGCGCTTGTTGCATGCTCCGAAGTAGCATCATTGAGACGACTTCTTCGTATGGGGAATCTTTTAACTTTTGCATCACGCGTTGCAGTTGTTTCGGTTGAATACTTTCAACATGCCCTTGTAATATAATTCCAAATCCGGTTAATAATTCAGCAAATTTTAACATTCGATCTGCATCCGGTTGTTCATGCACACGATAAATCATCGGTAACTCTTTCTCATGATACGATTGGGCTACCGTCTCATTCGCTACTAACATAAAACTTTCAATTAAACGCTCGCCTACGCCCCGTTCACGGGCCTTAATCGAAATTGGATGACCTTGATCGTCTACTTCTATGATAGCCTCTGTAGTATCAAAATTGATTGCTCCTCGACGATGACGTTTTGCTTCTAAAATGTGATGTAAATCTCGCATTGAATAGAGTGTCGATATAATTGGATCATATTCTTCAATCAATGCTTTGTCTCCGTTATAGATCGCGTTTATCGCTTCATAAGTCATACGATAAGATGAATTAATGACCGCGGGATAGATTTGATAATCCACAACACTGCCTTGCGCATCAATTTCCATCGCGCAAGTTAAGGTTAACCGATCCACTCCTGGATGTAACGAACAAATCCCATTCGATAGTCGCTGAGGTAACATCGGAACCACTCGATCTGTAAGATAGACCGATGTCCCGCGTTCAAATGCCTCACGATCAATTGGTGAGCCTTCTCTCACATAATGCGATACATCTGCAATATGAACGTATAACCGGTAATTTCCATTGGCTAATTGGTCTAAGGCAATCGCATCGTCTAAATCTTTTGCATCAGCACCATCGATAGTCATCACCAATTGGTTTCGATGATCAACTCGGCCGTTGACATTCTCCGGATTAATCTCTAACCCAAACTTCTCAGCTTCTTCCAATACATTTTGTGGAAATTCATGGGGAATATTCAACTGGTAAAGAATCGCTAAGATATCCACACCAGGCTCATCACGATGCCCAATTTCCTTGGCCACATAGCCGGTTAATGTACTTGGATTTTCGTTTGTTGGATAATCACGGATTTTTACAATCACAATGGAATGGTCAACTGGTTCAATTCCTTCGGGCAAGATAAATACTGTATATGCTTGGCCACTTGTCCCTTGGGGAATCACATAACCCAGATAGCCTGTCTCAACTTGTTCTTCATTCGAATAAGCATAAAACTCACCTACCAGTTGCTGATAGTGCCGTTCAATGATTCGCTCTACCCGGGCTTCCGAACCCTTTCCAGTCATTGGATTGACTTGTTTTAAAACCGTGACCTCAACCTTATCTTGATCCATTGCATTCAATGCATAGCCAGGTGGTATAAATAAATCACTGTCTCCTTCGTAATCAACAAAGCCATACCCTTTATCATTCGCTCGATAAGTACCTGTCAGTGTTGTTTGAAGTTGACCAAAGGCACGGACACGGCCATTGGCAAGAAATTCAATCTCCCCAATTCGCTCTAAATATGCGAGAGCTTTAACAAGTTTTTTATAGGTTTTATTCCCTTGATAATTAAAAATTCCCGCGAGTTCTTGAACTGAATAACTATGTTCTTTATGATCTTGTAAAAATTTTAAAATCCGCTGTTCTTTTTTAGTTAAACTCATACTATCCCTCCTTTACTCTACCATCCTTACACTGTCAAAGTATACCGTAGTGTGCCACGATAATAAAGAAAAAGACAATGTACACCGAAGAGACATTGTCGTAATCACTATTATCTTGCTGATAAATACGCTAACGCTAGCGCTAATACAAAGAATAGAATTCCTAAAACGGTTGTAGCTTTAATTAGAAACGCTTCGAAACCTCTTGCTTTTGCTTTCGGTTGACCATCGTCACTTCCACTTAACATACTTGCCGCATTGCTTTTAGAGGGTTGCATTACGACCATAATAATTAAAAGCACACATACAACAATGAATGCTGTTAATAAAAAATTATACATTCATTTACCTCCTTTAAATCTAAATGTTATCAACGCTCTCTATTATAATGGAATAAATAGATAAATTCAATCTTCAACTCAAATGTACTACATTCCTTCGATATTTTTTACTTCCTTTACTGTCTTTTATTTTTTAAATTCGTTACAATGGAGTTATTAGAATTTTTACAGACAATAGATTTAGCAAAGGAGCAACCTGATGCGAAAAATATTATTAAGTTTTTTGATTATCCTTCATATACTACCCATTACAGCACAAGCTGCTACCTATCAATTACCGGATATTCAACCGATGATTGACGCACTTAATCCAACTGAGATTGAAGAACGGTTGAATTCAATGCCGCCGTCTGCTAACTTAGACAATCCTTTGTTGCAACTCGTTAATATCGATAATCAAGTCGAACAACAACCCCAACCTGAACTGACAACATTCGATGGTGATAAATACTTTAGTGTTGATATCTATCAACCTTTAAGTGACTTTATTGCTGCAGCCGCAAATCAAGGTTATTATCTCAAAGTAATATCAGGTTTCCGTACCATTGAATACCAACAAAATAACCGAGCAAACGCGCTGAATGAATATTTAGCAGAAGGATATAGCGAAGCCGATGCTTTATATTTAGTGAACTTGTTCTATGCATTACCAGAGGCTTCAGAACATTTGACCGGTCTTGCAGTTGATTTATTATCAACAGATTGGTTAAATACCGGGCAAGGACTCCATCAAAATTATCAATATGATGCTTCTGCAATATGGATGGCTGATAATGCCTCGGAGTTTGGCTTTGTACTACGATACCCTGACTCCAAGCAAGAAATCACTCAAATCGAATTTGAACCTTGGCATTTTCGTTATGTAGGCTTAGAACACGCCACATATATGGAAAAGTATAATTTGGTTTTAGAAGAGTATTTAGCATGGATTGCTTATCGTGATGAAGTAAACACTGCAATGACTACAACAACCACTGAACCGTAAAATAAAAATCTATTTTTTAAAGGGAGGAAGCGAATGTTATTAAGTAAACTTAAAGAAGTATCCACAGCAGTCATCCCGCTGTCTATCATTGTTTTAATTTTGCATTTCTTTTTTGTCCCACTCTCAAATCATGAATTAGTATTATTCTTTACAGGAGCTGTTCTAGTTCTTGTAGGACTCGCTGTTTTCCTATTAGGTGTCGATGTCTCAATTAATAAAATGGGACAAATATTAGGCCAAGGGATTACAAAGAAAAATAACCTAGCCTTGCTTTTAGCAGGTGGAGCCATTATTGGTTTTACCGTTTCAGTAGCTGAACCTGCTTTAACCATCCTAGGAAGTCAAATTGATCAAATGTCAAATGGTCTACTCAACGGAACACTCGTTGTTATCGTAGTATCATTGGGGGTCGGATTTTTCCTAAGTATTGGGATGTTACGGATTGCATTTCGTTGGGATATAGCCCTCGTAATGACGATATGTTACGGCATCGTCTTTTTACTAAGTTTTATTGCTGAAGAAGCATTCTTTACATTTGCTTTCGATTCGAGTGGTGCAACAACAGGTGCCATCACGGTTCCTTTTATTCTTGCAATGAGTGCCGGTATGGCAGCGCTCGGTTCAGGTGATGACGATCAATTTAACTTCGGGATGGTTGGGATTGCTTCAGTCGGTCCAATCGTTGCAATGATGGTGATGGGATTATTTTTTGATGCAGATTTGACTCAAGGTGAATTTGAAGTTGTGCAAGAAGTAGTGTCAGGCGGAATTTCCCAAATTATCCTTCAAGACGCTTCGCGCAGTTTTTTCGAAGTTATCCTAGGTATTTTACCTGTATTAATAATTTTCATATTATTTAACTTTTTTATTGAACGACAATCTAGACAAACAATCCAAGATATTAATGTTGGTTTAGTTTACATTCTAATCGGTCTCACCATGTTTCTAACTGGTGTTTCTTCTGGATTTATGCCCGTAACTCAAACTTTAGGCGCAAACCTTTACGAGAACTATTCCGCATTTTGGCCTATTGCTATTGGGTTTATTCTTGGTATTTTAGCTATCTTAGCAGAACCTGCTATTTATGTTCTAATTGATCAAGTCGAAGAAATTACAGGTGGGACAATCAGTAAAAAAATGGTGCTGATTACTATCTGTCTCGGCGTGGGATTAGCAATTGCCTTAACCATCGTTCGGATTATGATTCCGGGTCTACGATTATGGCATATTTTACTGCCTGGATTTTTAATTTCGATTGCATTATCATGGGTGATTCCAAAATTATTTGTCGGCTTAGCTTTTGACTCCGGTGGTGTCGCAAGTGGTCCGATGACGGGAACCTTTATCTTTGCCTTTGTACAAGGAATCGCGCTTAGCAACCCCCATGCCGATGTTATCGTGGATGGCTTTGGAATGATTGCTGTCGTTGCAATGACACCCATTCTATTTATCGAAATTTTAGGATTTATCTACCACATGGCGACGAAGCGCCTAGAAGATTAGAAAGGAGCATTTTTTAACATGCCTAATCCAATGAAACATGACCCACTAATATTAGCGATCGCTATCTTAGAAGATGGGAAAGGTTTACCTTTTGTAAATCATGCGATTGAATATGATTTAAGAGGTGGATTCATCAGTCCTGGAAGTGGGTTAATCAATTCAGAAATTTTAAATTTATTATCCATTCGCTCACAAAAGAAAGATGTCGTAGTATTGTTTGACCGTGAAAGTATTATGCTGCCTGCTATTGAGAAACTTGCTCAATGCTATCAAATGCATTTGCCAAATCATGGAATTATGTTCTACATGGAAGTTAAGAATGCAATTTCTCGTTTTTATGACTACTCAGAAAATGATTTCAGTAAATTAGACCATTTACAACAATTAATTTGGTTGTCATTTAAACACGGAATGCACAAAGAAATGATGAATAATATTCGTGAGTCTGGCCTAACTGGCGCTACTTTTTTCACAGGTCGTGGTGAATTTATTAGCGAAAAGAAATCTTTCTTAGGCCTCAAGGTTGCTCCTCAAAGAGAGACGATGCTAAGTGTTGTATCAAAAGAACGTATAAAAGATGTCTTCGATCACTTAGAAAATCGATATCAAATTGAGAAAACCAAAGGGCTAAAATTATTATCCATGGCAGTCGACGCCTTTAGTCAAGCTGCGGATCCACTAAAAATTGAGCCTTCAAAAGCAGAGTTTTCTGCTTTATTCTCAATTGTCAATGATGATTTGAAAGAAACTTATGTTGATATCATGAGAGAATTGAATATGAATGGCGGAACTAGTATTAGTGCTTTTGGTACGTTGAGTTCCGAAATTATTGAACAATATTTCTCAATTCCAATGTCACCTCGCAAAGAAATCATCTTTACAATCGATAAGACGAATAAAATCAATGAAGCATACCGTCACTTACTAGATCATCCTGTTATGATGGCTCCTCACCAAGGTGTGTACTTCACCATGCCAATCTTAGGCGCAAAAGGTCTTTACAAAAGTAATTAAACCATCTAAAAAAGCCAGACTCCGTCTGGCTTTTTGCGTGAATATTATTTAGCTGGAATTAAGTTGCTTAAAGGTTCATGATGCATATCCAGTGACGTTGCAACTTCATAATGCGTAATATGACCTTGATAAGTATTAATTCCTGTTTCAACCATAATGTCTTGTTTGACTGCTTCAATGAGTCCTGCGCTTGCAATCCATTTTACGTATGGTAAACTAACGTTTGTTAATCCGATAGTAGACGTTCTTGGAACGGCTCCAGGGACGTTCGCAACCGCATAATGAACGACATCATGAACAATGTAAGTTGGATCTTCAAAAGTTGTTGAATGCGTTGTAGTCTCAAAGTTTCCGCCTTGATCGACTGCGATATCAATCATGACAGCCCCTGGTTTCATTTGCTTCACAGTCTCTTCTTTAACAAGGACTGGCGCTTCTCGACCTGGAATTAGAACCGATCCAATGACAACATCCGATTGAATCACTGCATCATGAATATTTTGTTCATTACTCATTAGTGTATGCAATCCTTGGCCCAACGTATTTTCAAGCTCTGCTAATCGATTCGGGTTAATATCAATAATCGTTACGGATGCTCCCATACCTTGCGCAATTTTAGCCGCATTCTCTCCAACGACACCGCCACCAATAATGGTAACATTCGCCTTACCTACACCTGGAATACCTCCAAGTAGAATACCACGTCCACCTTGTGATTGCTCGAGAAGATGTGCTGCTGTTTGAACAGCCATCCGACCTGCTACTTCACTCATCGGCATCAATAATGGGGTTTTACGACCATTACGTGTCATAGTTTCATAAGCAATCCCCGTCACCTTTTTCTCTACCAACGCTTCCGCAAGCTCTTTTTCACTTGCTAAATGTAGATAGCAGAAAAGAATTTGTCCTTCTCTAAAATATTGGTATTCAGATGGCTGAGGCTCTTTAACTTTAACCACCATATCAGCTTGCCAAACCTCTTCTGCAGTTGGTACTACTTTCGCACCTGCGTTTACATAATCTTGATCTTCAAAGCGCGATTGTGCTCCTGCTTTCGTCTCTATCCAAACTTCATGGCCTGAATCTATAATTTCTCGAACATTATCAGGGGTCAATCCAACTCGATTTTCTCTCGTTTTTCGTTCTTTAGGAACTCCAATAATCATAAAATCACTCCTTATATGCCTTTTGATACAAAAAGTTGGAGTCTGAAGCCAAACTCCAACTTTTATTCACTCTTTAATTACTTAATATTGTAAAATACTTTCTCACCATCGTAACGCGCAACATCACCCAGTTGGTCTTCGATGCGTAATAATTGATTGTATTTTGCAATACGGTCAGTACGAGATAATGAACCTGTTTTAATTTGACCTGCATTCGTTGCTACTGCAATATCAGCGATTGTTGAATCTTCAGTTTCACCTGAACGGTGAGATACTACAGCCGTAAATCCTGCTTTTTTAGCCATTTCGATAGCATCAAATGTTTCCGTTAATGTACCGATTTGGTTAACTTTAATTAGGATTGAATTACTTACTCCTTCACGAATACCACGTTCAAGAATTTCAGTGTTTGTTACAAATAAATCATCACCTACTAATTGAACACGATCTCCAATGCGATCTGTTAATAGCTTCCAACCTTCCCAGTCATTTTCATCCATACCATCTTCAATGGAAATGATTGGGTATTTATTAACTAATTCTTCAAGGTAGTCAACTTGTTCTTCAATCAAACGTTTTGCGCCACCTTCTCCTTCGAATTTAGCATAATCATAAACACCATTCTCAAAGAATTCTGAAGCAGCACAGTCGAAACCTAAGAAGACATCTTCACCTGGTTTAAGACCTGCTTTTTTAATAGCTTCGATAATTGTTTCAACACCATCTTCAGTATTTTCAAAGCGTGGTGCAAATCCACCTTCATCACCTACAGAAGTTTCTAATCCACGAGATTTAAGGATATCTTTTAATGCATGGAAAACTTCAGTACCCCAACGTAATGCTTCTGAGAAAGTAGGTGCACCTGTTGGAATAATCATAAACTCTTGGAAAGCAATCGGTGCATCAGAGTGAGAACCACCATTGACGATATTCATCATCGGTGTTGGTAATAATTTCGTATTAAATCCACCTAGATAATGATATAACGGAATTCCTAAGTAGTCTGCAGCAGCACGTGCTACGGCAATTGAAACACCAAGAATTGCGTTAGCGCCTAATTTACCTTTATTTGGCGTACCATCTAATTCAATCATGAATTGGTCAATCGCTTGTTGTTCAAGAACATCAAAACCTAACAAAGCTGGTGCAATAATTTCATGCACATTATCCACAGCTTTTGTAACACCTTTACCTAAATAACGGCTCTTATCACCATCACGTAACTCAACGGCTTCATGCTCACCTGTAGAAGCTCCCGAAGGAACCATTCCACGACCAAAAGCACCACTTTCAGTATAAACCTCAACTTCAATTGTTGGATTACCACGAGAATCTAGAACTTCACGAGCATAGACATCTGTAATATATGACATAGTTATTTTCTCCTTTTAAATTTCTTAAAATTATTTATTAACAATTAATGATTCACCTGTCATTTCGGCAGGTTTTTCAACATCAAGTAGATCAAGTAGGGTTGGCGCTAAATCGGCCAAGCGTCCTCCAGATCGAAGTTCAATTCCCTCTTTTGTGACAATCACCGGAACGGGATTGGTCGTATGTGCCGTCATTGGCTCGCCCTCAAGGGTCACAACTTCATCCGAATTACCATGGTCTGCAGTAATAATCGCATAACCACCTTTTGATAAGATTAGATCAACAATCTCACCTAGACACTCATCGACGGCTTCAATCGCTTTAACCGTTGGTTCTAACATTCCACTGTGTCCTACCATATCTGGATTAGCAAAGTTTAATATAATTGCATCAAGATTATCTTGATTAATCGCATTAATTAAAGCATCTTTCACTTCATATGCAGACATTTCTGGTTTTAAGTCATACGTTGCCACTTTTGGTGACGGAATTAAAATGCGTTTCTCTCCAGTAAATTCTTTATGGCGACCGCCGCTCATAAAGAAAGTTACGTGAGGGTATTTTTCGGTTTCTGCGATACGAAGCTGTGTTTTACCAGCATCTTGTAATACTTCACCAATCGTATTTTTTAAATCTAACGGTTCAAAAACAATTGAACCTAACACCTCTGCACTATATTCTGTAAATGAAACAAACTGAATATTTTTAGGTGCATGTTCTCCTAGGTCGAATTTATCAAATCCAGGATTGGTTAAGATTGTAGACATTTGAATCGCACGATCCGGTCTAAAGTTAAAGAATACGACTGAGTCTTCATCATTAATTGTTGCTACCGGGTGATCTTTTGATGAAATATAAAACGGAACGACAAATTCATCAAAGACTTCACTTTGATAAGAAGCTTCGATTCCCGCTGCTGCACTTGGGTAAGATGGGCCAACGCCATCTACCATGGCGCGATATGCAAGTTCTTCTCGTTCCCAACGCTTATCACGGTCCATTGCATAATAACGACCTGAAATTGAAGCAAATTGTCCCACACCAATCTCTTTGAACTTCTCTTCAGTCTCTTGGACAAATTTCAATCCAGTGTCAGGTGCCACGTCACGACCATCTAAAAAACCATGAACGTAGACACGTTCCAGACCAAATTGTTTAGCCATTTTAAGCAATGCATAAAGATGATTGATATGCGAATGCACGCCCCCATCGGATAATAATCCGAGCAAATGCAATGCTTTATCATTCTCTTTTGCATGGGTCATCGCCTCAACTAGCGCTTCACGCTCAAAAAAATCTCCTTCTTCAATCGAACGATCAATCCGCGTTAATGATTGATAAACAATGCGCCCAGCTCCGATATTTAAGTGCCCTACTTCAGAGTTCCCCATTTGACCCTCGGGTAAACCAACATCATTGCCACAAGCTTTGAGTTGATTATGTGGATATTGATTCCAGTATCGGTCGAAATTCGGCTTATTTGCCGCTTTTACGGCGTTCCCAATAACTTCATCCCGTAATCCAAATCCATCCAAGATAATTAAAGCAACTGGCTTATGTTCCATTAACAAGTCGCCTCCAATAATTGAATGAATGAAGTTGGTTCTAGACTTGCTCCACCCACTAATGCGCCATCAATATGTTCTTCGGATAAATATTGTGCAATATTATCGAGCTTAACAGAACCGCCATATTGAATACGAACTGCATTGGCAACGTCTTGAGAATACAACTCTTCAACCACTGAACGGATAAAACCACAAGTTTCATTCGCAAGTTCCGCAGAAGAAGATTTCCCTGTACCAATTGCCCAAATAGGTTCGTACGCAATCACTAATTGTTTGACCTGATCTGCATTAAGTCCAGCCAACGCTTCAGTAATCTGCTCTTTAATCCATGGTTCTGTCTCACCCGATTCACGTTGTTCAAGTGATTCACCACAGCAGATAATCGGAAGCATTCCATTTCGGAAAATGGCTTTCGCTTTTTCATTAATAAATTGGTTGCTTTCATTAAAATATTCCCGGCGTTCAGAATGTCCAATGATTACATATTGAACACCCACTTCCGCTAATGATTTAGGGCTTATTTCACCCGTAAAAGCACCAGCATCTTCAGTATAGCAATTTTGGGCTGCAATCACTAGTTGATCATTCGTACGTGTTTGAATCATTGTTGGCAGAAATAATGCAGGGGCTCCGATAACAGATTCTACTACTGAAGCATCCGGTAATTTGTCTTGAACTTCTTTAACAAATTCAACGGCTTCCTCCAATGATTTATTCATCTTCCAATTTCCGGCAATAATCGGTTTGCGTGACATATCATCTCTCCTTTATTATTTGTCGTCGATCGAAGCAATTCCAGGTAATTCAGAACCTTCTAAATAAGTTAATGAAGCTCCGCCACCCGTTGAGATGTGTGATAATTTATCTTCAAATCCCATTTGAATTACCGCTGCAGCAGAATCTCCGCCACCGATAATCGTATTAGCTCCATCTAAGTTTGCTAATGTTTCAGCAATCGCTTTGGTACCATGCGCAAATTGTTCAAATTCAAAGACGCCCATCGGTCCATTCCAAACAACGGTTTTCGCTTCTGAAAGGATATCTTTGAATAATTCAACCGATTTCGGTCCAATATCTAACCCTTCCCAGTCTGCTGGAATTTCGTCAGCACTAACGACTTGATGGTTAGCATCGTTAGAAAACTCATCTGCTACCACAATATCAACCGGTAAGACTAACTTATCACCCGCTTTTGCTAACATATCTTTAGCAAAATCCAAGCTGGTTTCATCTAATAAAGATTTTCCGATTTCTTTTCCTTGAGCTTTCAAGAAAGTGTAAGCCATCCCTCCACCAATAATCACTTTATCTGCTTTAGTCAGTAAAGACTCGATGACTTTAATCTTGTCCTCAACTTTGGCACCGCCTAAAATGGCTACAAATGGGCGCACCGGATGGTCAACGGCTTCACCTAAATATTTAACCTCTTTCGCTACTAAATAGCCAATACCATTTGGTAAATGTGAAGCAATACCAACGTTTGAGGCATGAGCACGGTGTGCTGTACCAAACGCATCATTAATAAATACATCTCCTAATGATGCCCAATATTTTCCAAGTTCTGGATCATTTTTAGATTCTTTCTTACCATCTAAATCTTCATAACGTGTGTTTTGAACCAATAGAACTTGACCAGATTGTAAATTAGCAACTGCTTGTTCAAGCTCTTCACCGCGAGTAACTGGAACAAACTGTACTTCTTGGTTTAATAACTCGCCTAAGCGTTTCGCAACGGGAGCTAAATTATTTTTGGCTTTATCTGCCTCTTCTTTTACTTTACCTAAGTGAGAAAATAGTACAATTTTACAATCATGTTTCAATAAGTAGTTTAATGTTTCAAGTGAGGCAACGATTCGGTTATCATCTGTAATCTGACCGTCTTTCATCGGAACATTATAATCAACCCGGACTAAGACCGTTTTGCCATCGAGTTGTAAATCTTTAATCGTTTTTTTAGCCATTCTATTCCTCCTAATATAGCGAATATCTAAAAAGGGCAGGAAAGCATTACGCCTCCCCGCCGTTTGGTTTGACGTCTAGAATTGTAAAATTCTAAGGACTACAATTTAGCGAAATATTCAAGTAAGCGAATCATATTACCTGTAAATCCAGATTCGTTATCGTACCAAGATACTGTTTTAACTAATTGAGATCCATCTTCAGCTTCTTGAATAGAAGTTAAAGTAGCATCAAAAATTGCTCCTGCTGGGTATCCAATGGTATCGGCTGAAACAATTTCATCTTCGTTGTATGCGAATGAGTCTGTTTCTGCTTCTTTCATCGCTGCGTTAATTTCTTCTACCGTTGTATTTTTACCTAATAATGAGTAAAGGATTGTGTGTGAACCTGTAATCGTTGGGACACGTAATGCAGATCCATCAAGTAATCCATTAACTTCTGGAATTACGCGACCAATCGCTTTCGCAGCACCGGTTGATGCAGGGATAATGTTTTGAGCTCCTGCACGTCCAGAACGAGCGCTCTTAGCGTTTGGTGAGTCTTGTAATGCTTGAGTTGCTGTATAAGCGTGAACTGTCACCATGTTACCTGTTTTCAATCCGAATTTATCGTTTAATACTTTAACGACAGGTGCAAGTGAGTTTGTTGTACATGACGCAGCTGAGATAATTGTATCCGTTGGTTCAAGAATGTCTTCGTTAACACCGAATACAACCATTTTTGTTTCTTTATCTTTTGCGGGTGCTGAAATTAATACACGTTTTGCCCCAGCATCAATATGTGCTTGTGCTTTTTCTTTTGAGTTGTAGTGACCTGTACATTCAAGGACAATATCTACTCCTAATTCACCCCAAGGTAATTTACTTGCATCTTTTTCTTCAAATGCTTTAATTTCATGACCGTCAACAACAATTGAATCACCTTTTACTTCAACGTCGTAAGGTAAACGTCCAAGTGCTGTATCATATTTTAAAAGATAAGCTAAGTTATCGTTATCAGTTAAGTCGTTGATTGCAACAATCTCAACATCTGCACCTACCTCATAAATACGTCTTAATGCTAAACGTCCAATACGTCCAAAACCATTAATTGCTAATTTTACTGTCATTCCATTTCCTCCTTAAGGATATTTATTTCAAAGGGTTTCCCCGTTTAAAATCTTTAATGCAATCGCTTCGTCACAAATTAACCAACTGTGACGTGGTGCCAAATGGAAGAATCCCTCCACTGCGTCAGCTTTTTCTTCACCAGCTACGACGGTAATCACTAAAGGAATTTGCTCTAAATCTTTAAACTTTAGGCCTATTCGAGGGTAACTAGCGACAATTTCTCCTTGGCGATTGTAGAAGGCACCAAACGCTTCACCAACCGCATGATAATCATTAATTTGATTTAGCTTATCGGAATTAATTTTTCTTCTCTCAGCCATAACTTTAGCTGTTCCGACACTGAGAATCAAACAATCTGCATTTTTACTTTTAGCGACAATTGAAGCAACTTCTTCATCGTTCATTAATATCTTTGATGTTTCAAGCGTGATATTTTCAGGAATAAATAGTGGAATATAACTTCCCGAAGTCCGCTGTGCCATCACATTTCCAACTGAGTTCGATTGAATGTCAATTTCTTGACCTAACCCTCCTCGTGAAGGAACAAATGTTAACTGACGATTTTTAGCTAAAGATAGATCAAACTGATGAGCTACTTTCGACAAAGTTGTGCCACCTGTTACAGCAATTGTATTATCACCTACTGGCAAATAATCTCCAAGTACTTGGACAACAGCCTTCCCCAGCTCATCAAATATCGCCGGATTTTCTCCAGCATCTCCCGGAACAACGACACAATGAGCAATTCCGAGTTTAGCTTTAAGTTGTTCTTGTAGCTGATAACATTGAGAATTGTATGTAATACTTAGTAAAGGATTTAGTATTTGGTAAATCCTTCGTCCTTCATCGGTAAGTTCAATACCCGACGGGCTAACATTAACTAGGTGTTGATTTCGTAAAACTTCGACTTGAGAACGCGTCACACGCTCGCTCAAATTAATTTTTTGAGCTAAAGATTTACGTCCGATAAGCTGTTCTCGATCAATCACTTGCAATATACTTAAACGCATATCAACTAATGAGGCAATCTCTGGAGCAAGTGCTTGAATTTCTTTATAATCATTCATCGACCTTCACTCCCTATAAGCAGTTGGTCAAATTAAGTCCAATGCGTAATCACAAATTAACATAGCCACAAACATTCATTTCTCACGGTTACAGTAACATAGTACCATTGATTCTGATTAAAGACAAGTGAAAAGGTGAATCGTTTTATAATATACTGGACATTAACTGTCCAATGAGGGAATGTGTACAAAAAAAGACTCCTTTCATCCAATTTTGGAATCAAAGGAGTCTATTGTTTATTTCTTTGATTTATTCAATTCTTTACTATTTTTCATAATACCATCGATCAGACCGTACTCAAGAGCCTCATCCGCATCTTTAAAATTATCACGATCAGTATCTTGTTCAATAACTTCTAAAGGTTGACCTGTTAAGTCACTTAAAATTTGATTTAAACGTTCTTTCGTTTTTAAAATATGGCGTGCTGCAATTTCAATTTCTGTTGCTTGACCTTGAGCGCCGCCCAGCGGTTGATGAATCATTACTTCGGAGTTTGGTAAAGCCCAACGCTTCCCTTTCTCCCCTGCTGCCAGCAATACTGAGGCCATGGATGCCGCCATCCCAATCACAATCGTTTGTACATCGGCATTAATAAAGCGCATTGTGTCATAAATAGCCATACCAGCTGTTACACTACCCCCAGGTGAATTTATATATAAATAGATATCTTTCTCAGGATCTTGGGCATCTAAAAATAATAATTGAGCGATAACGGAGTTTGCTAATTGATCATCAATTCCTCCGCTTAACATAATAATACGGTCTTTTAATAAGCGTGAATAAATATCATACGCACGTTCTCCCCGTGAAGTTTGTTCGATTACTGTTGGAATTAAATTCATATAAAAACCTCCTATCTTTGTCAACAATTATTATTTTACCTTAATGGTCAAAGAAAGACAAATTTTTTGTTTTAAAAATAAAACGACTAAATCTTTCGACTTAGCCGTGAAATTACATTAAATTACTTCTTTACCGTCATAGTAGCCACAATTCGCGCATACACGGTGACTCATTTTTAATTCACCACATTCAGGACAAACGTTCATCCCTGGAACTTGAAGTTTAAAGTGTGTACGACGTTTTCTCTTGCTAGCTTTTGAAGTTTTACGCTTAGGTACTGCCATTTTATCCACCTCCTACAATTTAAGAATCGCTTCTTTCTTGGTCATTTAATAATTGTTGCAAAGCGGCAAACGGCGAATCCTCAGATTGTAGGCGACGTTCACTTTGCTGCTCAATATAGTTGGCCTCTGTTATAACTTCCCAATCTTTTCCATGGGGAAGATGTGCTTCATCTTCGTCTGGACCATAGACTTTGGTAGGTATATTAATCAATATTAAATCCGTAACTAAATCAACTAAATCAATTGTATCATCTGTAATCACAACCGTTGTTTCTGCATAGTCTTCAATATTCCCATCATACTGAGCTTCAACATACCGTTCACTCACTGGAATCGTTAAGTCATACACGACAGGTTTCAAAGATAGACTTGATGGGAGAATTAATGTGACATCAATTTGCCCATGCAAGGTAACTTCGTGATTGTCATAGGTAAAATATCCTTTTAAACGTGGCTCTTTTTGAATTTCGAGATTAATTTGACGGTCGATTAACTCATCTTGAATCGAAATAATTTGATCCACTTCAACAATCGCTTCGGAACTATTTCTTATTTCACGAATTGTGTACTTCATAATATCACCTCTAAAGCAACAAGCTTTATTATATGGAATTCAAGCCTTAAAGTCAAGATACAGAACAAGTTTTTTCGGCATAATTCCAGCCTATTTACCTAAAAACGGAATTTTTTCGATATTTTGTTCATTAATCATGCGCTTCAGATTATTTTGATAGATTTGGTCTAGCGTCAAATTAAGTTGATAATAAGGGCTGACCTCACGATTTAACCGCGTAAAAATGGTTGTTTTCAATGATTCCATTCGAAGATGTACCCTACCTCGTGATGAAATTCCTAATAGACGCACTGTTGGCATCTCTTGTTGGAGATCAATCGATTGCTGCCATTTCTCATCAGTAAAATTCAACATAATCCGTAACAATTTACGCTGGATTGACGATCGTGTAAATCGCCGACTTGTTAACAATTCTACTAATTTATCGTAAGAATTCGCTTTTTGATTTGTTTCATATATATACTGACCTAAACCGTTCTTAACATCAAATATTTGTTCCAAACCACCTGGTTGATCACTCATAATCCGATATTTCAAATAAGGATAATAATCCTCTAGCACCACCCCTTGATCAACTTGAATTGGATAGGGAACTGCGATTATTTCACCTGTTGTTAAATAGTGCTCACGAATTTGCGTTCCAGACAGTATTGTCTCCCCGTCAAATGTTGTTTGACTTCGAGGGATTGCCATAAAGTTTACCTCTTTGTTCCATCGTTTCATCGATTGGATATATCTTACTGCTAACATATGGTTAGGTGCATTAAAATGTTCAGCCGCCACTTCTCCAAGATGAGCTTCAATACTTCTCGAATAAGCTTCCGGATAGCTGACGCCTGAGCTCATTTCTTTCTGTAGCGTCAAATCAATCATCGATTGATTGGTCTCAATCTCTTCAACAATCTTAATTAAAGAATTAAGATCCAAGGTTTCTACCCCAAATGCTAAAGTATCGATTCCCATGCCTGATAAAATTCGCATTCCCCAATCCGCAAAATAATCCGCCGATTGGAGCGAAGCAATGACTGGCAACTCCACGACGATATCAGCTCCAGCTTCAATCGCATATCGACTTCGAGTCCATTTATCCATCAATGTAAATTCTCCACGCTGCGATTGATTTCCTGACATTGCAACAATGATTGTCGCTTCCGGGAATTGTTGACGAATGACTTGTAATTGATACTGATGACCTCGGTGAAATGGATTATACTCTGCAAGAATTCCCACTTTTTTCATGGCATACCTCATTATTTATAACAACGGAAAAACCAACGGGGTGTCTCGTGATGTCGACTTGGATCATATATTTCTCGTCCATGATTTACATAGACTTGAATATCATCCTGCGCAAAACCTGCTTCTGTAAGATGATGCATATATACTTCTAACGGGTAACTACGCTCGACGAGCGTGATATTCGTTCGTTCATATAGATTACCGTTCTTTTGGATAAAAAGTGTTAAATCATGTTCCACTACAATTTCTTCTAGGGCTTCTGTTGGATAACTCTCCCAAAGTAGTGCGGTAGATTCATCATAGTCAAAATATTCAAAGCCATTGAAACCATAGCGGATATGATACGGTGTCCAAACATCAAACAAAAATTGTCCTCTCTCACTTAAATGTTGATAGACTTGATGAAACGTCTGACTTAACTGTGTCTCATCCTCTAAAAAACAAAGGGAATCTAAGAAACAAGTAATGACATCGTATCCCTCTACCCATTGATAAGCACTCGATTGCGTCATATCCGCTACTCTAAAGGACACATTAGAGTAGGGGTGAACCAATGTCTCCTGAGCTTGGAAGATCATTTCGGGACTCAAATCAATCCCAATAATTTCATCCGCTAATGCCCCCATCATTTCCGTTAAAACGCCTGTGCCACAAGCTAAATCAAGAAGTGTATATGGACGTTTATCCAAAGACTGCTCGACAAAAGTAATCCAGTCAAAGTAAGCTGATTCATCATTAAAACGTGAGTATACTTGGGCTAATTTTGAAAAGCCCATGGTTAATCAATCCATTCTTCAATATTTAGTTCAGGAGCATCTATCCAAATTCGTTCTAAACCATATAATTCTCGCTCGGTATTTAAGAAAACATGCACGACGACGTCATTTAAGTCAATCAACGTCCATTGCCCATCTTGTTTCCCTTCAACACTCAACAATTCATAACCCGCTTGATGAACACATTCGACAATCTCATCAACAATCGCTTTAACTTGTCGTCCGTTCCGACCGTGCATAATAATAAAGTAATCTGTTACAGGTGTTAACTCACGCACATCAAGTACCGTAATTTCTTGCGCCAAGCGGTCATGTGCATGTTGTACGATTAATTTAATTTTGTTTATTGTTTCTTCGATTTTTAGTCATTCCTTTCTTCCATCCAATGATTGTAGATTACAACACTTGGAGGATAAACATTTTTTTCTAACTTAACAAGATGAAGTAGCGTCTGTTGCATAATTTGACGGGTAGCCATTTTTAATGAATGATTCGCTACTTCCCTAGCCTTTTTTGCCTCTTCAAATGTTCTTCCCGGTTCAATATAATCTGCTACAAATAGCAGCTGACTTAAACATGACATTTCAACAGACCCAATTGTATGGTCCGAGACGGCCTGCAAAATCTCTTGATCTTTAACGCCAAGATGGTTTTTAGCATATTGAGCAGCAGCCGCTCCATGCCAAATGGCACCATTTCCATCGTAATCTGCTAGCGCCGGTTGGTATTGAATTGCTAATTGATACATTTCCTGTTCTGGCATTTCTTTACATAGATCATGTAATAAAGCACAGATACTCACCTGATTATATTCTTCGAAACCGATTTGTTTAGCTAAGTTGAGCGCTGTGCTTTCGACACTTAATACATGTTCAAAGCGTTGAGCTGACAATTGGTCTTTTAACAAATCAATCAATTCATCTCGTGAAATAGAAATAAAGGTATCCCACGCTCTCATTATACCCTCCTATGCTTGATCACAATATAATTGATGTTTATATATATAGTCCATCACTTCATTTGGCACTTGATAACGTATCGACTGTTCAAGAAACACTCTCAAACGCACTTCGGTTGAGCTCAAATCAATCATTGGAGAATCGATCCATATAATGGGATATTTCCCCGTATAAGCGGGCTGTCCTGGCCGGCGGATGCCAACAAATTGAACCAATTCAACTAACCGATCCACATTACGCCATAATGGTAAGTCGTTAGCACTATCGCTTCCCATAATAAAATAAAACTCATAATCTGGGTAGGCCTCTTTAAAATATTCCATCGTATCCACCGTGTAATTTTTACCTCCACGATGAACCTCATATGGCTGTACCTCTAATAAAGGATTAGATTGAATCGCCAATCGTACCATCTCTAAACGGTGTGATGCCGCAATCGTTTGCTTTCCTGGAGCATGTGGTGGCTTCGCTGTTGGCATCAGCCATACTTGATCTAACTCAAGTTGAGTTCCTGCTTGCTCTGCCATCATTAAGTGCCCCAAGTGCGGAGGGTTAAAGGTTCCACCTAAAATACCAATTCGTTTAGGACGAAATTCAGAAGTTTCAAGCTGAGTATTCGATAAGTAGACCGGTCGCAAAAAATCTTCGATATCAACATTTACTTCGTAAAGCGTTGACTCCTTTTTCATACTCGTCTCCTCGTTATCTTAGTGCGTTAACACGCAAACTCAACTTTTGATTTTTTGTTTGTCTGGCAGGACGATAGAGAATCGCTGTACTTCCGATAACTTGAATAATTTCTGCTCCCAATTGATTCGCAATCTCCGAAGTAACATCCTTTAATTCCTCATCTGAATTTTGTAAAATATGAAACTTTATCAACTCACGTTTTTCTAATGCTAAATCAATTTGATGAATGAATTCTTCCGTCAGACCGTTCTTCCCTAATTGAAAAAGCGGTTTAATTTGGTGTGATTCACTTCTTAAAAACTTCAATTGTTTTTTATTCATTGTTACCTCCTTAAATAATTGATGGTCGCTTAGTGACAGCAATACCTCTTGGTACCCAAACTGTTAAATTAATCGGAGCATTAGATGTTATCCATCCTAAACCTGATATATTTAAGTCTTCCTTCCCTGATAAACGATAGGACTGAGCTTTCAGCTCTGGAAAATCCTCTTTTTGATGTGGAGGATTTAACAACTCTCCGAGATGCTTTTCGTAAAAATCGCTAGCTTTTTCTGTTTTTGTACGGTGAATGTATAGGGATGAATTTACATACAAAGTAACTGCCGCTTTGTCTGCTTGTGTTTTAACATCGATTCTAGCTAATCCCCCTAAAAATAAAGTCTGTTCACTTTTCAGCTGATATGTTTTAGGTTTAAGCGGTTTGCTTGGCAAAACTTCCTTCAATTCATCACGGGATAGATAATGCGCATATTGTGACTTCTTAATAATACCCGGTGTATCAATGAGGCTATGCTCATCAGTCAAAGGAATCTGAATCATATCAAGTGTTGTTCCAGGATGATTTGAGGTGGTAATAATCTCACGTTCACCGCCGTAGTGCTGTATTAGTTGATTAATTAGTGTTGATTTACCAACATTTGTAATTCCTACAATATAAATATTTTTAGAATGGATATATTGTTCAATCAGTTCAACTAATGCTTCAATGCCAGAACGCTTCATACCATTTGTAATAATAACAGACTCAGGATACAGATGGTTTGAATTCATAATTTGGCGAACCCATTCTTTAACTTTGCTCTGGCGCGTTACTTTAGGCAATAAATCAAACTTATTTACAGCAACCGCAAATGGTTGCTCGCCAATCATGCGTTGAATCCCACTTATAATACTTCCTTCAACGTCAAAAACATCAACTACTAATATCACAAAAGCATCGTCTGAAGCAATACTTGATAATCGTTGAAGAAATAGATCTTCATCTAATGCTAAATCAATTAGCTCATTATAGTGTCTCAAGCGATAACAACGTTGGCAGTAGAAAGATTCTTGGACCAATCCTTTGGCTAATGCTGAGGCAGGTAAATAACCTAACCCTTCAGGGTCTTCAGTTTGTATTGTCGCGCCACAACCAATGCATTGGTATACTTCATTAGTCAAGTTGATCCCCCCAATCTGTATTTCGCTCAATTCCAACCCATTTTAAAGCCAATCGTTCAATCCGTCGATTCAACCAAGTATAAATATTGTCATTGGGCGCCGTTGGCTTCACTAAAATACTGCGTATTCCTTGAAGGTTTGCACCAATAATATCCGTCATTACTTGGTCGCCTATTGCGACGACTTTTTCTTTATCAATTTTCATCTCTTTTAGAACTCGGTGATACCCATGCGGGAGTGGTTTAATCGCATTTGCATGATAGCTGAACGGATGGCCTCCAATTGCCTGTTCAAGCCGTTCATTCGTATTATTACTCAACAAGTAGACCTGGATTCCAGCTCCTTCTAATTGATGAATCCAATTTATCATTCGCTCAGTGGCATCAACTTCGTTCCAATCAATTAATGTATTGTCCAAATCACAAATCACTCCCTCAATCTGGTGATTTGATAAATCACTGGCTGTTAAAGAATATAGCGAATTCACATGCCACGTTGGCGTAATTAATCTTCTCATCAATGTCTACTCCTACTATCTTATAAATTACTCCTATTGTACCATTTTTAACACAAATAAAAAATTCCCAGATGATAGTAAATAAGCACGACCACTTATTTACCATTTTCCGGGAGTCTAAATTAGTTTAGAAGCTCATAAATTTCAATCGCTACTAAATCTAGGTTGTCGAATTGATATTCAGTTTTATTCAAGCTATCGTAAAGCGTAAAAGTATCGTTATCATTATGATAAGTTACTTGGCACTTTTCGATTCCATCCACTTCAAATCGACGCACTTCATTCTCTTCGTGTTGCGATTTGATCATAGCTTCTAGTCGTTGGATAATTCCTGTGAGTACTGATGGTTTCATATTTTTATTCCTTTCATCACTTCAAAACTTCTGTTATGTACAACATCTAAATTATGTTAACAAAGTTAGAAATAAATGCAATAGTAACGTTTATTCTATTTATCGAATGCTAAAGAGATTGCGAGCTGCGCCTGCAATATATTTAAAAAACGTTGTCGTCCCTTTTGAATTTCCTTGTAGCGCCTCTTCATAGCAAGCTAATATACGATCCGCAAACACCTCAACCGAAATTTGTTTTAAATCCTCTTGATTGATTTCTTGAATCATACCACGCCCTCGATGATTGAGGAAAGCAATCACGGTATTAGCTAGTTGATCTGATGCAGTATAGAGTCGCCCATAGCTAGGTTTGCTAACTAACATGTCGAGATACTCGTTGTGCTTCGCTATCATTGGCAATCGATTCGCTAAAGCTTCTAAATAAGTTAACCCTTGTGATTCAGATTCACTCGCATTAACATAAATGTCAGCCATCTGATAATAGCGAAATACCTCTTTGTGATCAATTTCACCAATAAAATACACATCTTCTAATCCGTAACCACGTACAAGTGCTTCAAGCGAAGCCCGCTGTGGACCATCTCCGACAATGAGCAAATGGGCATTTGAATAGGATTGTTTAATTTTAGGAAATGCCTCAATAATTTCATCAATCGACTTCTCCTTGGAAATACGGCTCAACGAGAGGAGCACTAAGTCATCCTCTCTCAAGCCCATTTGTTGTCGAAGTTCATGACGAATATTCGGATCAAATTTTGGTAGTTTAACTCCCGTTGGAATTATTTGAATCGGAACTTTGACGCCATAATCGAGCAAAGTTTGATAAGTCATCCGACTTGGCGCAATGACGCCTTGCGTTTGACTACAAAATAGCTTTGAATACCATTTTACATGTTGTCTTTTGATCAACATGCCATTCCATATATAATGCGTATAATTCTCATACATCGTATGGTAAGTATGCACCGTAGGAATATTCATTTTACTTGCAACATACTTACCTGCCAAACCTAAACTAAACTCCGTATGAGTATGGATAATATCTAAGTTATATTCTTTCGCAATCGCTAGACAATCATCAAATCCTCGATACGCAATTCGTCGATCTTCAAAACTTGCAAATGGAATACTCGGTAAACGAACAATTCCAGGAGTTTCTTGTGCATTCGGATCGGTTGTTGTAAAAATAACAACTTCATGCCCTAATTGAATCAACTGATCCTTCAGTAACTCAATGGAAGTCGATACACCGCTAACTTGCGGAAAATATGTATCTGTAAACATCCCAATTCGCACATAATCCCTCCAGACTCATCGTATAATATGCTTTATTATAACACAGCAAGCAGCACAATAAAAACAGCTTTCCAATAATCGAGTAGGAGACTAATCATTAGTTGATTAGTCGTCCTCTCACACCACCGTACGTACGGTTCTCGTATACGGCGGTTCAATAATGTAAGTACACTTGCTCTGCCAACTGGG